>JAYKGU010000213.1:0-90022 GCA_035285585.1 Synechococcales cyanobacterium | reverse complement strand
ACCCTCATTCTGCCGTAGGATGGGTTAGCGCCAGCGTAACCCATCGCAACCCTTACTGGTGTTGGGTTAACTCCTTCGGAGACGCTATGCGAACGCGTTGCTCAACGCCAACCTACATCGGATCTTTTGTCAGTCAACCAGGGGTACGCCCCACCATAGCTTCGTTTATATATAGTTACCTACTGAGGAGATTTTTGAGAATGATCCTATCGGATGACGTAGGGGCAAATGGCCATTTGCGCTTAGGTGATTGCTTAGAATGAAATTACCAGCCCACGGTGCGTTACGCTTCGCTAACCCCTACAGGCGGTATGGTCTTTCCTGGAAATCGCATCTGGAAATCTCCTTATATCGACTGCAGGCGGAGGTAGGAGTTTAAACTAATACCAGCGTATCAGAAGTTGCCCTGGAAGGGCGAGGCGTGTATCCCATAATTTTTGGTCAAGGTTTCATCAGGTATGGAATATCCCATTCCAACCTTTCGAGTCATTCGATGAGTACGATAGACTGGTGACGACTGTTTTATTAACATCTGTGTAGTTAAAATCTAAAATGTACGTATTGTAAAATAAAGCTACTTATAAAGTAATTTTTTATACCCTGCCGTATTCCCCTTGGGACCCACAGTGCAATGACATTTCCATCCTCGGTTGCTGTTCGAGAACTCCCCCTGTTTCCCCTTCCTGGCGTCGTTCTTTTCCCTGGCCGTCCGCTACCACTGCACATCTTCGAGTTTCGCTACCGCATCATGATGAATACCATCCTCCAGAGCGATCGCCGCTTTGGAGTGCTCATGTACGACCCCAATCGGGGCAAGGTGGCCTCGGTGGGCTGCTGTGCCGAGCTGGTGCAGCACCAGCGGTTACCCAACGATCACATGAAGATCATGACCGTTGGCCAGCAGCGGTTTCGGGTTCTAGAATTTGTGCGCGAAAAGCCTTACTACGTGGGGCTGGTGGAGTGGTTCGAAGATGACCCGACGGAGCGGGATCTGCGCGGCCTGGCAGCGGAAGTGAGCCGTCTCCTGCAGGACGTGGTGCACCTGTCTGCCAAGCTCACGGGTGAAGAAATCGAGCTGCCCGAAGATATCCCAGACCTGCCCCTGGAGCTGTCTTACTGGGTTGCCCACAATCTCTATGGCGTGGCAACCGAGCAACAGGTTCTGTTAGAGATGCAAAGCACCGTAGAGCGCCTGGAGCGAGAGGCCGAAATTCTCACCTCAACCCGCAATCACCTGGCGGCCCGCACCGCCCTTAAAGACGCCCTTGCCTGATGCACCTGCTGACCCGGTGCGGCGCAGTTTCCAGTGGTGCCCCTCCTACCCGTGGGGCTAAACAACCCCACTTAGAGAAGCGATTTGGATTGAGTAGCTGCCAAATATCTTGAGGGTTTCGGTGCAGTCTTTTAGCTCCGCCAGGGCTGACTGCACCGATTCGGCTTCCAGGCTGGCCTCAATGTCGATGAAAAACAGGTATTCCCCCAGCGATCGCTTGGTTGGTCGCGACTCAATGCGGCTGAGGTTCAAATTGCGCTGGGCAAAGATTTGCAGGGGTTTAACCAGTGCCCCCGGCACGTTTTTCGGCAGGCTAAACGCTAGGGAGGAGTACGACTTCTCACCCATGGAGGGAAAGGCGATCGCCGCTGCACTCACTACCCAGAATCGGGTGCAGTTATCGGCCTGGTCGTTAATGGGATGGGCCAGCACTGGGAGATTATAAAGCTGGGCGGCCCGCTGGGAGGCGATCGCTCCCATATTTGGCTCCGCTTCCAGGTTTTGCAGCACCTCCGTAGTAGATTGGGTGGCTACCAGCCGTGCCTGGGGCAGGTGTTTTTCGAGCCAACCCTGGCATTGGGCCAGCGCCTGGGGATGGGAGTAAACGGTCTGAATGGCGTCGAAACCCCCAGCACAGGACAGCAGGGCGTGGGAGATGGGCAAAACCAGCGCCTGTTGAATGCTCAACCCATCCAACCGCCACAGGGTATCAAGGGTGATGGCAACGCTGCCCTCAATAGAGTTTTCGACCGGCACGACCGCCAGCGGGGTCTGCTCCGTGGCGGCAGCCTGGAGGGCTTTGACAATACTGGGAAAGGGACACAGCTCCGCCGACGCTCCAGTGTGATGCTGCCACCATTCTGCACAGAGGAGGGCAGCGGCTTCACTGTAGGTACCGACGGGGCCAAGGTGGGCAATCGAAACGGTCATAGTCGCTCATTAAGGGGGATTACTCATTATGGCCAATCGTTTACGCCCAGGGACATAGCGCCTTATACTCTGATGGATGAAGGTCAATTTACTGAAAAAATTGTTAAATTTATTGAAGGAGCATCATAAAGCACCGCGCTTTTCTTGGTGCGAACTGATTAGCACATCCTATGACTTCCAAATTTACCGCTTCCCAATCGGTTGACATTATCGTTCCCGAGCAGCCCGTTCCCATCCAGCACTATCTCCGCCAACCCCATCGCCTCATTGGAGCCTTGGTTGACCCCAGCCGCACCGAGCAGCTCAGTCCTGAAGTTTTTCGCCTCAAGATGCGATCGCTCCGGTTTTTGATGCTCAGCATTCAACCCACCGTTGACATGCGCATCTGGGCTGAATCCAACGGTACCATTCACCTGAAATCGGTGGGCTGCGAAATTCGAGGGGTTGAGTACATCAATCGCCGCTTCCACCTGGATCTGGCGGGTCGGCTAATTCCCAAGGTGATCAACCAGAAAACCCATCTAATCGGCAAAGCCGACTTAACCGTTCAGGTTGAGCTGCCGCTGCCGCTTCAGATGACTCCCCGGCCCATCGTCGAGAAAACAGGAAACAGCTTGCTGAATAGCGTGTTAATCACCATTAAGCAGCGACTTATGTACCAGCTTCTGGCTGACTATCGCAAGTGGGCGATCGCCCAAACCGACAAAACTGCCGCTCAGCCGACCCCCAAATTTCTCGCCCCCGACCAATCCACCATCTAACCCACCATCGATGCCACAATTGGTGCCGCAATTGGGGTTGCGGATTCAAAGCGGCGCGAAATAAACGTGGCGGTAGGGCGTTCAGCCCCACCACTACCCTAAGTTGTTACACCCATCATCAAAAACAGTAGGGGCGAATGGCTATTCGCCCCCAAAAGCGTGAGCCAGCAACAGCAGGTGTCCGCCCATTCCTTAGTACTCGCCGGATGCAGCCAGAGGTTCGGGCTGCAGGACAGCGGGCACTGCTGCCTCAAAATCTTCACGGCTGTCGTAAATGGCGATCGCCTGATCCATCCCCGAAATTTCTAAGGTCATGCGCGCCTGGTCGTTCAGATTGCAGAGGGCAAACTGACCGCCTGCCTCCCGAACGATTTTAAGAGCAACGGCCAATGCTCCCAGGCCGCTGCTGTTAATGAATTTCACGCTTTGTAGATCGACCAGCAGGTGGGTTGCCCCAGCACTCAGGCTCTCCTGAACCCAGTTGCGGATCTCGAAGGCATTGACTTCGGTAAGAAATTCTTTGGGTTGAAAAACTTTTAGCATGGGTACGTGTCAGTAGGATTGAGTATAGATGAGAACAATGTCAGCGGGTCGAATCACGAATTAGATTTCTGGGCAATCATCAACGGGGGCAGACGAGTGAGCTGTACAACGGAGCCGACTACGTTGTAGTGACCTGAGAATGGGCGGGAAAGTGTCCAAACATTCAAACCATACGACGGAACCCGATTGCCTACAAGTTTTGGGCAAGGAAATTCTGGAGGGCCTGTGCACTGGGCATGGACACCTGTGCTCCTGGCTGGGTCACCGATAGAGCGGCCACCGCTGTCGCCTCGACCACGGCTTGCCTCAACGATAATCCTTTTACCAGGGCCGCTGCCAGTCCTCCGTTAAAGGCATCGCCAGCGGCCACCGTATCCACCGCTGTGACTGAAAAAGCAGGAATCCAAAATTCCCCAGATGGGGCCGTACAGTATGCTCCTTTCTTTCCCATTTTGATGATCACGGTCTGGCTGCCCCGCTCTTGCAGAATGGCGGCAGCGCGTTTTGCCGCATCGGGGTGATGGACGGGAAACCCAACAAGCTGGGCCGCCTCCACCTGGTTAGGGGTTAGGATATCGACCCAGCTATACATCTCACTGGGCAGGGGCTGGGCGGGAGCAGGGTCGAGGATGACTTTGGCTCCCTGGCGGTGGGCCGTTTGGGCCGCTGCCACCACGGCAGTTAGCGGAATTTCAAGCTGGAGCAGCAGGTAGCCAGGAAATTCTCCCTGGCGGGATGGCTCAATGGGTAAGCGCCCCACATCCTCCATTCCGAGGGTGCCATTGGCTCCGGGAATAATCACAATATGATTCTCGGCCTGGTCATCCACTTCGATAATCGCCACCCCCGATGAGGTGGACGGATCGATGCGGACGCGATCGCAGTTGACCCCCGCCGCCCTGAGACCTGAAAGCAAGTCATGGCCAAAGCGATCGCCCCCCACGCAGCCCACCATACAGGTCGGCGCGCCCAACCGAGCCGCCGCCACTGCTTGATTGGCCCCTTTCCCCCCCGGAAGGGAGGCAAACTGGTACCCCACCACCGTCTCCCCGGGCTGGGGTAGCCGGGGGGTGCGGGCAACTAAATCCATATTGATGCTGCCAAACACGATGACCGGAACCATTGCTTTCGACGCTGCTGAGGTTAGCATGACCAATCGTGTGCCCTGGGGAATCTATCGGGGGGAAGAGCGATCGCCCAATTATTCGGCACAGTCGCGGTTAACCACCGTACCGTTGGGCAGGGTTGTCCCACAGAGGTGGGCCTGATTCAGGTCAACGTCAGTGAGGTTAGCCCCCGTCAGGTTAGCCCTGCGGAAGTTGGCGTTGGTGAGGATCGCCCCCCGCAGATCTACCTGCTGCAGATTGGCTTTCGTAAAAATGGAGTTGCTCAAATCAGCGTTGCGCAGGGACGCACCCGTCAGATCGGCCTCCCGCGCGAAGGTTCGCACCAGGTTCGCGCTGGACAGATCGGCCTTAGAGAGATTGGCATTGGTGAGGTTGGCATCCACCAGGTTCGCCCTGGTCAAATTGGCGTTGTTGAGGTCAGCCCGCCGCAGGTCTGCCCAGCGCAGATCGGCTTCGACCAGGTCGGCACTGCCCAGGTCGGCCTCCGCCAAATTGGCCCGCACCAGGTTAGCGTTTCCCAGATGCGCGCGGCTCAAATTGGCGCTAGCGAGGTCAGCCCGCCGCAAATCGGTATTCAGCAGGTAGGCATCCCTGAGGTCGGTGCGAATTAGAATCGCATCCCCCAGGATGGCGCTATCCAGCACCGCATTTTCCAGCACCGCATCCCCCAGATAAGCGCCTCGTAAACTGGCTTCGATGAGGATCGCGCTGGTGAGGGTAGCTCCGCTGAGGACCGCGTTGCCCAGGTCAGCCTGATGGAGATTGGCGTCGGTCAGGTTAGTGCCACTCAAGACCGAGCGGGTCAGGGTCGTGCCACTGAGGTTGGTACTGGTCAGGTTGGCATTGCGGAGGCTGGCCTGTTCGAGGTTGGCATCCGGCAGATCGGCAGCCTGCAGGTTAACCCAGTCAAGCTCACAGCGAGGGCAAACCTGGGTAGTCAGAAGCTGGTTAATGCGCTCGGCTTTAGCCGTACGGTTGGAAATCAGCAGGGCCGCGATCGCCACCAGCAGACTAAAGAAAATGCCCAGAATGGTAAATGCTCGAATGTCTCGTTTGTCTAGTGTCCACGCCACTGTCATAGATTTTACCGGGATGATTTTTAGGAGAAGAGGTTTAAGTAGAACTGTATTGAAAAAAGAAGGTTAGAAAACCGGGGCGCTCCCTCGGTTTTCTAACATGAATTTAATTGTGCTGACCTACTTAATTAGTTCTGAGTTTTGAGGTGATTTCTTGAAATGAAATTACCAGCTCACGGTGCGTTACGCTCCGCTAACGGCACCCTACAGGCGGTATCGTCTTTCATGAAAATCACCTGAGTTCTAAGTTTTGAGTTCTGCCTTCTGCCTTCCACCTTCTGCCTTCCACCTTCCACCTTCTACCTTCTACCTTCTACCTTCTACCTTCTGCCTTCTACCTTCTGCCTTCTACCTTCTGCCTTCTGCCTTCTGCCTTCTGCCTTCCACTCAGCGTCACCCCCTTTACTCAAAGCCCTTCGCTAAAAACTCACCATTAGTCGATTCCGGTCAGGTGCGCCTAGCTGATCGTAGACGGCGATCGCCGATTGCCTGGGCGTCAGTTCCAGGGGGCGGGTCTGGGCAACAGACCACACCTGGGTGAGCGATTGTAGCAGTGCGTCCTGCTGGTCGCGCAGGCCATCCAGGTCTAGCCCCCGGTTAATAATGGCAAACCAAACAAGGTCGCGATCGCCTGTGGCAAACACCCCCGCCAGGGCGCTCACGTCCGCCAGGGTGCCTGTCTTGACCGCAGCATCACGGGGAAGCGCGCGCCCCTCCAGGGTACCCGTGTCCAGTCCGGCGATGGGAAACAGATCGGCAACCGTCAGGCCAGTGGTGGCCAGTTGGGCGTGGAGGGCCGTCAGCATAGCACAAACGGCTCGTGCAGAAAGCCGATTTTCCACCCCTAGTCCAGAACCATTCACCAGTTGCACCTCCTCGGGCGGCACATTGGCCAGTCGGGCCGCTTGCATCGATACATAGGTTCCCCCACCCATGGCCTCAGCTAGGGCATCTGCCATAAAGTTATTGCTGTAGATATTCATCAGCTTGAGTATCTGCGCCAGGGGCAGGGATTGATGCTCCAGCAGGGGGGCGACGGTCAGGGCGGCTAGCTCATTTCTCGAGATGGGCTGGACAAACCCATCGATGAGGATTTGGGGATAGGGCGTATTGGGGGGCATCTCTGCATGTTGCTCACGGGCTTCCTCGGGCCACAGGTCGCTGTGAAGAGCACGCCGGAGCAGCGTACCCGCAATCAGGGGGTCGGCTTCATAGTTCATGGCAAAGTCGCCCGCGATCAGTAAATCCCCTTCTATGGCGGTGATGCCTGCCTGTTCGAGGGCATTGCCCAGGGCGATCGCCTCTTCCCAAATAAATAGCGGATCACCGCCGCCCTGAATCACCAGATCCCCTTTCAAAACGCCATCTTGAATGGGGCCAGTCATCCCGATCGTGGTGACAAACTGGTGATCCCCGCCCCAGTAATTTAGGGCTACAAGGGTAGTGGCAATTTTTGTCAGGGAGGCAGCGGGCAGGGGCGTTGTTCCCTGGTTCTTGGCCAGCACTTCACGCCCTGACTGAAACCAGATCCCCTGATCGGCTGGACGCACCCCCTGAATATTTAGCCCCGCCAGATATTGTTCCACCAGACCCACTGCCACAGGATCAGGTCGATACTTGGGCTGTATCAGTTCCTCCACCTGGGATTGGCCGATCCAGGTAGCCAACCTGGCTGAGCGCAGCTCCTGCAAATCCGAAGAAGACGCGGGCCACAGGGACAGGAGCCATGCGCTGATTAACTCAAACACAGTTGCCTCCGCTGGAAACCGTTAAAATTAGCATCAACCAGTATCCGGGATAACCGATCCCTTCTGTCACTTAGCGTAGTTCAAAACCCATCCAGTCGTGACCCGATCAGACACAAATGTAGTTTTGCGGCGATTGCCCATTGTAGTCGGGGCGATCGCCGGTACTTTACTGATGGCGAACCGGCTCCTGACGCCGGAGATTGCTCCCTCCCAAGCCCGCTCCGACGCCGTCGGGGTGATCATCAGTGCTGTGCTGATTCTCACCGGCCTGCTCTGGCAGCAGGTGCAGCCCCGCCTACCGGAAGCAGTAGATCTGGTTGGGGAGGAAGGGTTTGAGCTGGCCGCAGATCTACCCGACCGGGTAAAAACCGAGCTGGCCTGGGCTTCTCACCTGCTGCTGACCAATACGGTGACCAAGTCGGTGGTGGTCTGGCAGGGCGATCGCGTCCTGCTAAGACGCGGCATTCTGGGGCCAGCACGCGAGATCAAACCAGGGGCTATTCTCCAGCGGGTGCTCACCAAGCAAACCCCCGTTTACCTGGTCAACCTCAGCCTCTATCCAGGGCGAGTGGAGTTTGACTACCTGCCGGAAAATACCCAGGGCGTCATCTGTCAACCTATGGGCGATCGGGGGGCAATGATTTTGGGAGCCAACGCCCCGCGCAGCTACACCAAGCAGGACGAAGTTTGGATTGCGGGCATCGCCGATAAGCTGGCCGACACCCTCACCCAGATTTGATGTATAGCCCTACGGGCTAAGGTTTGAGTGTGGAACCCCCGCGTCGCGGGGGTTCCACACCTCTTGAATGTCCTAACGCGAAAGCGTAACGCCATACTCTTGCCGGAGGGCGATTTCTTCCCAGTTGCCGGTATCAAACTACAGTTTGGTGCCGCAGTTGGGGCAGAAGTTGCTCTGGGAGCTGGTTTCTGCCGCGCAGGTGCCGCAGGTAACGATTTCGGGAGCCTGGTTTGCCTGCGGACGTTCGGGCAAGCCCAGCATCTGGGCGTTGCTCTTGCCGGGGGCCACCATCGGGTAGCAGTTTTCGTCGCGCTTCACCCGCACATCCATGAGCACAGGGCCGTTGTGGGTGAGCATCTCGGCGATCGCCTCTGACAGGTCTTCCCGCGACTGAACCAGCATGCCCTTCACCCCAAACGCCTGGGCCAGCATCACAAAATCAGGCATCCCCACTTCCATGTTGGACGAGGAATAGCGCTCTTCGTAAAAGGCTTGCTGCCACTGGCGCACCATGCCCTGCCAGCCGTTATTGATGATCACGGTTTTGACATTAATGCCATATTGGGCGAGCGTGCCCAGCTCCTGCAG
Organism: Synechococcales cyanobacterium; assembly: GCA_035285585.1. Taxonomy (GTDB): domain Bacteria; phylum Cyanobacteriota; class Cyanobacteriia; order CAKZMO01; family CAKZMO01; genus JAYKGU01. Next base: position 81,237 of record JAYKGU010000213.1, on the reverse strand, counting down.
ATTCATCTGGAAGCTGGCGTCACCGCTGATGCAGATGACCTCGTGGTCAGGGACGGCCACCTTCACCCCCATGGCCGCAGGCATGCCGTAGCCCATGGTTCCCAGACCAGCACTGGAAATCCAGCGGCGCGGCCCGTTTTTGAGGAACTGGGCGGCCCACATCTGGTGTTGCCCCACGTCGGTCGTGTAGAAGGCGTCGGGGGCCTGCCGTCCCAGTTCATTAATGACCTCCTGGGGCGAGATCACATCTGGGTAGGTGGGCACCGTCAGCGGGTAGTCGCGCCGCCAGCGATCGATGCGAGCCAACCACTCCCGCGTCTGGTAAGGATTGACCGTAAAGCCCTGCTCTGCATCACGGTTGAGCAGATCGCTCAGCACCTTGCGCACATCCCCGACAATTGGCACGTCGGGGGCGCGATTTTTACCCACCTCCGCCGGGTCAATGTCAATGTGGATCACCTTAGCCCGTGAAGCAAACTCGTCTAGCTTGCCTGTGACGCGATCATCAAACCGTGCCCCCACCGCAATGAGCAAATCGCACTCACTCACTGCATAGTTGGCGTAGGCGGTGCCGTGCATCCCCAGCATCCCCACCGACAGCGGATGGTGTTCGTCAAACGACCCTTTCCCCATCAGGGTCGTGGTCACGGGAATGCTGTAGCGCTCGGCCAGCAAGCGAATTTCGCCATGGGCACCAGAGGTGATAGCCCCGCCCCCCACGTATAGGAGCGGACGTCGGGCTTCACGGATCAGCTTGAGGGCCTGAATGAGCTGGCGGGGATTGCCTTTAACAGTTGGGCGGTATCCCGGAAGTTTGATGGTTCCTGGCTCCACTGGCACGTAGTCGCAGGCGGCCACCCCAATGTCTTTGGGGACATCGATCAGCACGGGACCGGGGCGTCCGGTTTGGGCGATGTAGAAAGCTTCGGCCACAATGCGGGCCATGTCGTGGGGATCGCGCACCACGTAGGAATGCTTGACGATGGGCAGGGTAATGCCAAAAATATCGGTTTCCTGAAACGCGTCGCTACCAATGGCGTGGCTTGGCACCTGCCCCGTAATCACCACCATGGGAATTGAGTCCATCTGGGCGGTGGCAATGCCGGTCACCAGGTTGGTTGCCCCTGGCCCAGAGGTGCCAAAACAAACGCCCACCTTCCCAGTGGCACGAGCATAACCATCGGCGGCGTGGGCTGCACCCTGTTCGTGGCGCACCAGGATGTGCTGCATGAAACCGGCAGCTTCGGCGCGGTAGAGTTCGTCGTAGATTGGGAGAATGGCCCCACCAGGGTAGCCAAAAATGTGGGTGACGCCATGCAGTCTGAGGCTGTCAATCAGCGCAAACGCCCCCGTGGCCCGCACCGGGCTTTTGGGACTAGGAGACAAACTTAAGGGAGCCGATACCGAGGTTGCATCGGCAGCAGGATTCGCTACTTGTGGCTCAGCAGCGCTGGTGGATGGGTTGGAGGTTGGGGAAACAGAGAGAACGTCACGCATGATGGTCTGGCGAATTACAAGATTGCGATAGTTTTGGTTTTTAAGTAAGCAGTTAAGCAAAATTATTTTCTTGGGGGTGCGCCCCTCGCACGGGGGTATACCCCCAAGAAATGTGATCAAAATTGCTCAAGCACTTATTGATGTATTGTCGGATTCAAAATAATATTCCAGTCTAGTCTCCATGCTAACTCCTGTCGAGCGACAAATATTATGGAGAAAGTGTTACGAGGTACTGAGATGCGGCTGATTTTGTTTAGCAAACCAGGGTGTCACCTGTGCGAGGGATTACACGAAAAGCTCGATCAGGTTCGCGAGCCGAAATTTGAGCTGGAAGTGCGCGATATCACCACAAATGCCGACTGGTTTAATGCTTATCAGTATGAAATTCCGGTACTGGTTGCCGAGCCAACGGTAGATGGAGAAACAACCGGACAAGCCGTTCGCTTACCGCGCCTGTCGCCCCGTGCTTCGGTGCAGCAGCTAGAGAAACTGCTGCAAAAATATCTAAGTAGAACTGCATTGAAAGACGAAGGTTAGAAAACCGGGGGAGCGCTCCCCCGGTTTTCTAACCTGAATTTAATTGTGCTGACCTACTTATCTGAGTCTAATCTGTCTGAGTCTAAGTAGTTGAACGAAATATTTTCCTGGAGGGATGCGCCCCCGCCGAGGGCACACACCCTCAAGAAATGTAATTAATTGTGCTTGAGCACTTAATCTGAGGTGGAACGTTAGGAGGGTGATGACCATGACGCTACAAGAGCTGCTGGCCGCGCTGCCGCTAATGGCCGAGGCAAAAGTTTTACGGCCCGACCATCCAGCCCTGGGGGCAGAGGTGACAGGGCTATCCACCAATTCCCACGCCTGTGGCCCAGGGGTGCTGTTTATTGGGATGCCGGGGACGCGGGTGGATGGGGGCGAGTTTTGGCCCAGTGCGATCGCCTCGGGTGCGATCGCTGCTCTCATTTCCCCCACCGCCGCGGAGCGCACCGCCACCGTCCCTGATCGGGAGGCTGCCTGCCTGATTGTGCTGCCCGATCTGGCCGCTGCCTGTGCCCAGGTGGCCTCGGCTTTTTACGACTTCCCAGCGCAAAAGCTCCGGCTGGCTGGCGTCACGGGTACCAACGGCAAAACCACCACCACCCACCTGATTGAGTTTTTGCTGAACCAATCCCAGCAGCCAACGGCCCTTTTCGGCACCCTGTATACCCGCTGGCCCGACCATCAGCGTACCGCCGTCCACACCACCCCCTTTGCCGTTGAGCTGCAGGAACAGCTAGCGGCAGCCGTGGGGGCGGGCTGCCACTACGGTGTCATGGAGGTCAGCTCCCACGCCCTGGCGCAGAAGCGTGTAGCAGGCTGCAAATTCGACGTTGGGGTGTTTACTAACCTGACCCAGGATCACCTCGACTATCACCGTGATCTGGAGGACTATTTTGCGGCCAAGGCGCTCCTGTTTTCCCCTAGCTACCTGGGGGGGCGGGCCATTATCAACCAGGATGATCCGTTTGGTCAGCGCCTCATTCAGCAGATTGGCTCAGAAATCGGTGCTGATCGGGTTTGGGCCTACAGCACCCACGACCAGACGGCGGATTTGTGGACGCGATCGCTCACCTACGAATCTGACAGGGTGCGCGGCATCGTAGAAACGCCTCAAGGTTCAGCCGAATTTTGCTCTCCTCTGGTAGGCCAGTTCAACCTCGCCAACCTGCTGGCAGCCCTAGGAACGGGACTACACCTGGGCCTCTCCCTTGACCAGATGGTGGCGGCCCTGCCCCAATTTGGCGGCGTACCAGGACGCATGGAGCGGGTGCAGGTGTCTGAAGGCCAGGACATCAGCGTGATTGTGGATTATGCCCACACCCCCGACAGTCTGGAAAACATGCTGAAGGCGGCCCGCCCCTTTGTGCAGCAGCGGCTGATCTGTGTGTTTGGTTGCGGAGGCGATCGCGATCGCACCAAACGGCCCAAGATGGGGGCGATCGCCGCCCGACTGGCGGATGTGGTGATTGTCACCTCTGACAATCCCCGGACGGAAGACCCGGATCGGATTTTGCAGGATATCTTGGAGGGAATTCCCAGTGAGGCACGTCCAGTGGTTCTGGGCGATCGCGCTGCAGCCATCCAAACGGCGATTTTAGAGGCCCAACCGGGGGACAGCGTGTTGATTGCGGGCAAAGGCCATGAAGACTACCAGATTTTGGGAACGGAGAAGGTGCATTTTGACGATCGGGAGCAGGCTAGAACGGCTCTGATGCAACGGTTGGGAAGACCTGGGTAAAAAACAAAGGGGCCAGGGGCGACTGCCGGTTGAATTTAAAAATTTTTGAAGGCTCGTGCCGTTCTTAACCGAAACACCCAACAATTGAGTGAACCTCGGCTCGACCTGTGCCATAAATTGTGGATAGATAAGTAGGTCAGCACAATTAAATTCATGTTAGAAAACCGGGGGAGCGCCCCACCGGGGTACTTCCCCGGTTTTCTAACCTTCGTTTTTCAATGCAGTTCTACTTACCCTGATGAGGGACTGCCCTGGTGATTTCCGATGCCTGTGAAGCGGCGATCGCCTTTATCAAAATGGCTGCGATTGATCCACCATCCAGTTGCCCCCGCCCGTCTTGTCCTAGTTAGTTTCCCCCGGATACCCATGAGTGCTTCGACGCCTAAATCCAAAGATTTGTCGCTCTACGAGTTGGCCCTGGCCTCCGAGCGCCCGCCAGTTCCCCTAAAAGTCAGTCCAGCCACTTTTAAGGGAATGGTCGAGTCACTCATTACCCTGCTGATTCAACAGGAAATTTCGGCCCACATTTGGACCAAGATGCCCCGTGGCAAAGTTTGGGATGCCCCCTTCCAACGCTACGCTCAGGCCGTGCGGGGAGGGCAGTCCATCTATTTGCTGCGACGGCTGCGCGACCAATCTCCCCAGTCGCCCTATGGTGCAGATGGGGCGATCGCCGATTCGTCAGCCAGCCCACCCGCTGCCCCCGCAACTGAATCTCTCGCAGATTTGGACGAGGGATCCGATGGCATGGAGAGCGAGATGGACATCCGTAATGAGCTGGCGGGAATGGCCACCCCCGAATCTCCATCCACCATGCCGCTGGAGATCTGGCTCTCCCCTGACAGTCGCCTGCGCCGTGAATACTTTGTGCTGGCGATCGCCCCAGGGTTCCAAATTATCCTGCTGGCCCATCGGCCCCGATCGGCCCGCCATATTACCGTGTCCACCACCGCCGCTCCTCACACCATTAACGGCATCAAGTCGGCGGAAACCATCGCCGAAACCAGCGATCGCAAACATCCTCTGCTGGGAATTTGCTCCCTCGATCCGGCCACCCTGCAGCGGGTAATGGGTGGTATTCAGCAGGCCGTAGAGAGCGACTGCGTGCTGTCCCTTACCGACATTGACAGCCTGTCTAGCCTGCTTAACCAGTGGAAACAGCCGTTGCAAATGATGCAGACATCGGCCCTCGATCCAACGCTGGCCGGTTATTTCTCCAGCATTCAGTTTCAGCGCTACGAAGAAGTTTGGCACAGTGGAGCCGCTGCCCGTCGTCATGCCGACAATGCAACCGAGCTGCAGCTAGAAAATGAGGAGCTGCTCAACGCCATTCGCCTCAAAGACGAGTTTTTCAAAAATGTGGGCCAGGAACTGCGCACCCCCCTGGCTACAATGAAAACCGCCCTATCCCTGCTGGGTTCTCCCAATATCAAACCCAACCAGCGACAGCGCTATCTGGACATGCTCAGTCAGGAGTGCGATCGCCAGAGTGCTTTAATTACCAGTGTGCTTGACCTGGTGCAGTTGGAAAACGTCGATGACCACGCCCCCCTCCAGCCCCTGCGGCTCATTGATGTGGTGCCGGGGGTGGTCAGCACTTACCAGCCGCTAGCGCAGGAAAAGGGCATCATGCTGGCCTACACCATCCCCGAAGACCTCCCTGCCGTCACCTGCCTGAATACCTGGCTGCGACAAATTGTCATCAACCTCCTCCACAACAGCATCAAGTTCACGCCGGAGGGGGGACAGGTCTGGGTACGGGCTAATCAGCAGGGCGACTACGTTCAGATCGAATTTCGTGACACCGGGGTCGGCATTGCCCCCACCGATATTCCCAAAATTTTTAATCGGTTCTATCGCGTGCGCCCCGCCGCCGGGGAGGATACCAGTGGGGCCGGACTGGGCCTTTCCATCGTGCAGCAGTTGCTGCTGCGCTGCAGCGGCTCAATTTCAGTCAAAAGCCGATTGGGGGAAGGCTCCACCTTTAATGTGCTGCTGCCTGTTTATCGACGGGACGGGTAGGGCGTTAGGAGATTTTTGAGAATGATCTACCGGACGACGTAGGGACAAATGGCCATTTCCCCTACCAAGCGTTTAACCGAGGGTAAAATTTTTTCTGGAAATCTCCTTAACCCGCCACCCGCATTCTTCAACGTCCCTTTAAGAAAAGGGCTGAAATTTTCCTACAAATCCTAACCGTTTGTTAAGACAGCCTCCTAAACTGTTGAAGACAAGACCAGGTCATCAATTTCTACGCGGCGAGGAGCGCTGAATATCTATGTATGACTGTATTGTGGTGGGTTCAGGCCCAGCGGGTGGAACCGCAGCTTACCACCTGGCAAAGCGAGGACGATCAGTGCTCGTGCTGGAAAAAGAGTCCCTTCCTCGCTACAAGCCCTGTGGCGGCGGGGTTTCACCCCAGGTGGCCCAGTGGTTTGATTTTGACTTCACCCCGGCCATCTCCCTCAAGGTCGATGCCCTCCGCTATACCTGGGAAATGGACGACCCCGTCGAGGTGAAGCTCCAGGGGCTGGAACCTATCTGGATGGTACGCCGCGATGTGTTCGACCATTTCCTGGTGCAGCAGGCCCAGCAGCAGGGCGCTGTCCTCAGAGATGGTTTGGAAGTGACGGGCATTGAGTTTCAGGGCGATCGCTGGCAGGTCAACACTCCCCAGGATTCCTTCTCCGCCCGCTATCTGATCGCGGCGGATGGCGCTAAGGGGCCAATGGCCAAATGGCTGGGCTTCAAAGAGCGCAAGCGCCGTCTGGCGGGTGCCCTCGAAGCCGAAGCTGCCCTGGATACCCCAAATGCCCAAACCATCCACTTTGAGTTTGGCATGGTGAAAAATGGTTACATCTGGAACTTCCCCAAGGCCGACGGCTATTCCATCGGGATGGGCACGTTTCGCGGTGGAGAATCCCAAGATTTCAAGCAAATCCTCACTGAATACGCCAAGATGTTTGGCATTGACTTTACTACCACTCGCCAATACGGCCATCCCCTGTGTCTGTGGGACGGTAACCAGACCCTTCATACCCAAAACGCTGTTTTAGCCGGAGAGGCGGCCTGCGTGGTCGATCCCTTTACAGCGGAAGGGATTCGGCCCTCTATCTTTAGCGGTATGAAGGCAGCGGAGGCCATTGACGAGGCGATCGCCGGTAACATCAACGCCCTGGAAACCTATACCAGGGTGATCAACGAAGAATGGGGTACAGATCTGGCCTGGGCACAGCGGCTGGCAGGCGTTTTCTACCGCGTTCCGAAGGTGGGCTACAAGCTCGGGGTCAAGCGACCCACTGCCACCCGCCAGATGGTTCAGATCCTCTGCGGCAATGCGCGCTATGCAGACGTAGCCAATACGGCCATGAAGCGGCTGAGCCGGGGACTGATTCCGGGCATGCGGTAAAAGGGTAAATGGGGGGGGGTGGCTAAATTCTATCCACCCACCTGCTTCAGTATAGCCCTACGGGCTAAGGTTTGAGTGTGGAACCCCCGCGACGCGGGGGTTCCACACCTCTTGAATGTCCTAACGCGAAAGCGTAACGCCGTAGAGCTGCATTGAAAAACGAGAAAACTGGGAAAGCACCTCGTCGGGGCGCTCCCCCAGTTTTTTTAACATGAATTTCACAACATGAATTTAACTGTGCCGACCTATCCTAATCGAGGCTAAGACGGCAGGCGACTCACCCGAGAGCGGTACGCCTCGTTGTTGAGGCCATCACCGACGTTGGCGTTGGCGGGATCGATTTGGGCATTGAGGGCCTCAATGCGGCTCCCGACCGAGGGATGGGTGCTCAGGAAGCTGGGGGGTGACCCCTGCCGCAACAGCTTTTCCATAAAGGCCACCATGGCAGATGGGGCATATCCGGCCTGGATTAAATTGTCCAGCCCCAGGATATCGGCCTCGCGCTCGTCTTCGCGACTGTTGGGGCGACGCAGGGCTAATTCGACCCCAATGTTTACCAGGGCGCTTTGGTCGACCCCTGCAGCGGTCATCACCCCCTGGGCGATCGCCATTTGCCGCATTTGCTCAACGGCGTGGCGTCCGGCAATGTGACCAATTTCGTGCCCCAATACGCTGGCCACCTGGGCTTCGTTGTCCGCCGCCCGCAGCAGCCCCGTGGTGACGTAGACATAACCGCCCATGGTGGCAAAGGCGTTGATACTGTTGTCACGCACCACCTGGAAGGTGTAAGGAATATCGGAGCGGGTGCTGGTGGGCACCAGGCGCTGACCGATTTGCTTAACGTAGTCGTTAATGGCGCGATCGCCATAGAGTTCAAACTGATCGCCCACCAGCTGTTCGTTAATTTGACCACCCAACTGCACCTCCTGGCGGTCAGATAGGCTGGAGAGCTGAATAATCTGAATTCCACGGAAGATCAGATCAAACCAGGAACTCGCTGGGGCCGCACTGGGTGTGCCAATCACCAGCCCGACAGCAACGAGCATAGAGAGCAAACCATAGACCCAGCGTCGCCGCAGGGTGGTTAAGGAATCAAATAGGGAGTCAATCATGGCTGATAGGCCTCTGAAGCGGAAACCAGCAATGGAACGGGCGCTGTATTGATAGACAGGCTTGCATCCATTGTTGCAAATGGCATGAGCTAATCTCAGGGTTCCCGTCCACTAGAAAGATCGTCACAGGCCTCTTTCAAGGCGCAAGCAGCAACGGGCGATCGCGCTTATTAGGAATCGCTGCTTGATTCAGAGGGTTGCTGGGCGTCGATGCGATCGCGAATCTGCGACTGGGCGGCCTCATGCTCCTGCAGGGTGCGGCTGAAAACGTGGGTGCCGTCGTAGCGGGCCACAAAGTACAGAAATTCCGTATCGGGTGGATTGAGAGAAGCCTCCAGGCTGGCTACCCCCGGATTGGCAATGGGGCCGGGGGGCAGTCCGGGATTTCGATAGGTGTTGTAGGGGGATGGGGTGCGGATGTCCGAAAAGGTGAGGGGGTTTTCGGGGGTTTGGCGAATGCCCAGGGCATACTCCACGGTGGGGTCGGCCCCCAGGGGAATGTTTTCCCGCAGCCGCTTGGCGAATACCGCCGCAATTAACGGACGTTCACTGGCGATCACCGCTTCCCGTTCGACAATGCTGGCCAGGGTTACCCACTCCAGCAGCGAGTAGGGGCTGGACTGCCTCTCGTAGACGGGCAGGGCCACTTGCTCAAAGCGGTCGAGCATCTGGCCAACGAGTTGCTCAGGGGCTGCGTTATTTGCAAGCTGATAGGTATCGGGGTAAAGAAATCCTTCCAAATTGGCCCCATCTGCACCAAACACGCCAGCGGGTAGCCAGGGATAGTCGGCCTGAGAAACCTGGCGGCTGGCGGCGATGAAGTCTTCCGCAGCGAAATCCCCCTGGGCAGCGAAGGCGCTGGCAATGTCTGCCAACGTCCAGCCTTCGGGAATGGTGACGCTAAGCTCTACGACATCGCCTTCCCAGATGCGGTTGGCGATCGCCTCCATCGGTTCTACGGGAGAAATGACGTAAGTACCGGCCAGAAAGCCCCCTGGTCGGTTGGTGACGGTTTGCCAGCGGGTCCACAGGTTCCAGGCCATTTCTGACCGGATCATGCCAGCGGAGGCCAGATCCTGGCCAATTTGTCGGGCCGAAGTACCCTGGGAAATGTCGTACTGCACCAGGGCTGCGGCCAGCTCGGCATCGGTGGGGGCGGCTTCGGCCTGCGGGGGAGCGCTCGCCCAGCTCCACCAGGCCCAGCCCTGCCAGCCTGCAACCCCCAGCGTAGCGGGAAAGATCAGGAGATAAAAGAGCCATTTCAGCACAGAACTGTCCTCCAGCGACTCGGCAACCGTTGAGAATCTATGAACGTTTCCCCAGGGCAGCGGCAGTTATCCTTTCAGGAAACTCAAAGGTCTTCGAAGAGGTAATCTTCAAGCTGCGATCGCATCACCTGAAATTCTTCAGGGCTGAGCAGTTCTGGGGTGCCATCCCCCTTGAGCCGTACACAGATTAGCAGGGGGTCAAGCGGGGTGTAGACCGAATATTCCTGCTCGTCTTGATAAAAAGTGGCCAGAAGCTGGAGCTGCTCGGCTTCTAGCTCGGCCTCATCTTCTCCCAGGTCGAGGGTAATGATGTCGTCATCTTCGGGGACGGGAATTTCTCCTGTGGCGGTGAGAGTGACTGCCGTGCGCTGTAGCGCGATGTTTTGCTCTGCCAGAACCGCCCGCGCCGTGGGGAAGACCTCGTCTAGCTCGTCATCGGTGATGTCCACCAGGTTTTCCTCTTCTTCGTCGTCATCGACAACGTCCCAGGCGAAGATTTCGATGGGGGGATCGACCGGCAGCAAAAGCGCGTATCGGTCACCGTTGACATCGAATGTCCGCTCTAAGTAACAGGAGAGCGATCGCCCCTGGTCGTCAGTTAAGATGACGATCTCAGCGTCATTTGGTGCCTCTTCATTATCTCCGTTTCTGCCTTGGTACTTATCCATTCTGCACTGTTCTAGACTGTCCACTATGCCGATATCCAGCTTGCCCCTGAATGCAAAGCATATCTTACCAGTTTAGGGGTACCGGTAGGTGAGAGTGGAGATGCATCCCCTATTCTTCGGCAGTTTGGTATTCCTCTACAGGGGGATGATAGCCCCGCTCAAAGGCAAAGCGGGTTAGCTGGGAGCGGTTCTCTAAACCCAGTTTACTCAAGATGTTGCTGAGGTGGGTCTGAACGGTGCGGGGGCTGATGTAGAGGCGATCGCCGATCTGCTTATTTGTCAACCCCTGAATGACTTCCCAAAAGACCTTCTCCTCGGCGGGCGTCAGGGGCAGCGGTTCAGGCTCAGCCTGGGATGGGGCTTGAGGAGCGGCAGACTGAACCTGCTGCATCAGTTTCACGATTTCGGTGTGGATGCGGCGCGATCGCTCCAACTGGGCTTCAATCTTGGCTACCAGTTCCCGAGGTTCGAAGGGCTTAACCAGGTAGTCATCAGCGCCCATCTCATGGCCTTCCACCCGGTCATCCACCGCCCCCCGGCTCGACAAAAAGATAAAGGGCACCAGTTGCCCCAGCCGATTGGCCCGCAGGCGGCGGCAAAACTCCAGTCCGTCCATTCCAGGCATCAGGACATCAGAAACCACCAGGTCTGGCTGGATTTCCTCAAACAGGTGGAGGGCGTCGGTGCCGCTGTTAGCCGTCTGGACGACATAGCCTCGCTTTTCCAGGAAGTGGCAGAGTGCCGTTCGCAGGGTGATATCGTCTTCAACAATCAGGATTCTTTTCATCGGTTGCACATGGGTGTCGCCAGTGTTAAGTCCGCCATTAGAGATGCAGCCTTAGTGATTGACCAATCTCAGGATGCCTGAACCGCGAGCGGGGCAAGTTACCAGCCGCATCTCATCCTTTTGAAAAAAATTCTTGGATTGTCAAAAGGTAAGGCAAGAGTAGGACTGTATCTTGAGTGTTCCCATTGGGAATGGGATTTACCCAGCGATCGCCCCACTCCATCGCGAGGCTTGATGCCAGCTTTGTGAAGGTTAAGTTCTTGTTAATTGAAAGCGGTTTTGCGAAAAAACGGGTCAATGTATAAAACAACTAAGTGTCTGGACATCCGTTAAAGCAGGTGAGGTCCGTCTCCGCCGGAGGGCGCACCCCACCAGAGCTTCATTTATATGGCTACCTACTTACTGGACAACGGTATTGGCCTGGTTGACTGACAAAACTTACGAACCGCTGCCCGGAAGCCCTCACCCTAGCCCTCTCCCGAAGGGAGAGGGAACAGGAGCATTGGTTCGGCTCCCCTCGCCCTCTGGGAGAGGGGTTGGGGATGAGGGCCACAAACTTTTGTCAGTCAATCAGCGGTATTGGCAGGTCTGTTCCAGGCAGTTTCCCTGATTTTCTTGATATTCTCCAGATGGTCGTTTTGTGAGCGAGTTGAGCTTCCATGTACGAAAAAATTACTCCACCGGATCATGGCGATCGCATCGTATTTAAGGACGGTGAACCAGTTGTGCCCGACATGCCGATCATTCCCTTCATTCGAGGAGACGGCACCGGGGTAGATATCTGGCCTGCGGCCCAGCGAGTTTTTGACGCCGCCGTTGAGGCGGCCTACGGTACCCAGCGCCAAATCGTCTGGTTCAAAATCTATGCAGGAGACGAGGCGTGCGACGTTTACGGCACCTACCAGTACCTGCCAGAGGACACCCTCACCGCCATTCGTGAGTACGGTATCGCCATCAAAGGCCCGCTGACTACCCCCATCGGCGGCGGCATCCGGTCGCTGAACGTGGCCCTCCGACAAATCAATGATCTCTATGCCTGTGTGCGCCCCTGCCGGTATTACCCTGGTACACCGTCGCCCCACAAAAGCCCTGAAAAGCTGGACGTGATTGTCTACCGGGAGAATACCGAGGACATTTACCTGGGGATTGAGTGGAAGCAGGGCAGCGAAATTGGCGATCGCCTCATCAAACTCCTCAACGACGAGCTGATTCCCGAAACTCCTGAGCACGGTAAAAAACGCATTCCCCTGGATTCTGGCATTGGCATCAAGCCCATCAGCAAGCAGGGTTCCCAGCGCCTGGTGCGTCGCGCCATTCAGCACGCCCTGCGGCTGCCCAAGGAAAAGCAGCAGGTGACGCTGGTGCACAAGGGCAATATTATGAAATACACCGAAGGTGCGTTTCGTGACTGGGGCTATGAGCTGGCGCAAACCGAGTTTCGGGCCGAGTGCGTCACCGAGCGGGAGTCGTGGATTCTTGGCAACCGGGAGGCAGACCCCAACCTTAGCATTGAAGCCAACGCCCGTCTCGTAGAACCGGGCTACGATGCCCTCACCCCCGAGAAGAAGGCAGAAGCCTGCGAGGAGGTGAAGGCCACCCTGGAGACAATTTGGGACACCCACGGCAGCGGCCAGTGGAAGGACAAGGTGCTGGTCAACGATCGCATCGCCGACAGCATCTTTCAGCAAATTCAGACCCGCCCGGATGAATACTCCATCCTGGCCACCATGAACCTGAATGGCGACTACCTCTCAGACGCCGCCGCCGCCATTGTCGGAGGGCTGGGCATGGGGCCGGGGGCAAATATTGGGGACACCTGCGCCATCTTTGAAGCCACCCACGGCACCGCCCCCAAACACGCTGGGCTTGACCGGATTAATCCCGGCTCGGTGATTCTGTCGGGGGTGATGATGCTGGAGTTTATGGGCTGGCAGGAGGCCGCGGATCTAATCCGCAAGGGTATCGGGGCCGCCATCTCCAACCGGGAGGTGACCTACGACCTGGCCCGCATGATGGATCCGCCGGTGCAGCCGCCTTTGAAGTGCTCGGAGTTTGCCACGGCAATCATCAACCATTTCAACGATTAACCATTCGTAGGGCGAAGCATTTCGGCAGCACGTTCGGTAAAAGAACCAAAGGTTACTACGAAATGCTTCGCCCATCCAGGGTTCACGATCGCCCGTACCGGCAATTTTGGTACACGATTTGATTATTGCGGGCGATCGCCACCTCTTCCCCCCGCAAAATCAACACGGTTTCCCCATCTCCGTAGCGCGTCTCGGCGGCTGGGAGCGGTTCCCCCGTCACTGGATTGGTGTCCATTTGGGGCAGCAGGAGGGTTTCGTCTCCCAGGCTGAGAACGATCTGGCGATCGCCATGCACCACCACCGCACTGCCGCCCTCACAGTGGTAGACCACCGTGGGTTGGGCCTGGGTGGGGGCGATCGCCCCTCCGATTAATAACCCTGTCAGCAAACTCAATGCATCAAACCGCATAACACCATTCTCCCTGGAACAAATTTGACGGATTTAGCAGTGTTGGGCTTGGACGCGAACGGGTAGGGCAAATGGCCATTTGCCCCTACTTGCTTTTTGATGTTGCCTTGGCCTCCAGCTCTTCCAGACGACTGCGGAGTTCCTGGTTGTCCTTCTTGAGCTGATCGACTTCGTCCTGGAGCTGCTTGATGGCCTCGTTTTGCTTGGTGGCCTTGCGCACCTTCTGGATGGCTTCCTCGGCCCGTCGCCGCACCCGGCCATCGGGGGACTGGTCGGCCAGAGATTGCAGGATGGCGATCGCCTTTTGCGTCTCCATCTGGCCCAGAGCGGAAACGGTAGCCACCTGGGTGAGGAAGAAGGTTTCCCCCGACAGCTCCTCCAGGCGGTTGAGAATGCGCTCCAGGTTGGGCGGGGTCTGGCCTCTGGAGACAGATCCCAGGGCGCGGATGGCGGCCAGTCGCAGGGCCTGGGGGGTGCCAATTTCGGTGTAGGTGAAAATTGCTTCCAGGGCGGCTTCGGAGGTTTTCATCTGGCTGAGGCCGGCGATCGCCCCCGAGCGCACCACCTCGTTCCAGCCCGCCCGCTCCTCCAGGACAGAAGTCAGCAGCTTCAGGGTCTTTTCTTCTTTGGACTTGCCCGTGGTGATGCCCGTGGCAACGGTGCCGAGCGATCGCATGGCCGCCGCTTCCACGTAGTAGCTGGGATCGCCCTTCTCAACGATGGGCTTCAGGGCTTTGTAGCTAGCGCGGGTTTTGATTTTGGCCAATCCCTGCACCACAGCACGACGCACTCGGGGGTGGGCATCCTTTAATCCAGTAAGCAGGGCGTCGAAGGCCTGATCCAGTTTGACTGAGGCCAACTGATCGGCAATTTCTACCCGCACGCCCCAAAACGGCTCGGCCTTAAGAGCAGCCGCCAGAGCATTGACGGCTTCCAAACTCCCTTTTTTGGCCAGCGCCTCCGCCGCCAGGATGCGGGAGAGGGGATCGGGGTCATGGGTAAGCTGGGCCTTCAGTTCTGCCACGGGATATTCCAGGGTGACGGTTTTCAGCCAGTGGTTGCCCACGTCAAAGCTGACAAACTGGGGCTTCTCCGTCAGGGGGATGTAAAAGGTTTGCTCCCGCTCGTGCATCCGCACCGTAAAAGTTTGCAGCGTAGGGGATTTGTCCCCTTTGCGGGTGAACCCGAAACCGATGGGAATTTTCAGGTCAAACAAATCCTGCTCGGCGGGGGTATCCCCTTCTTTGGCCTGGGTTTGGGTCACCGTGAGCTTGGCCAGATTGCTGTCGCTGTCCCAGCTATAGGCCACTTTATAGTCGGGGTGGCCGCCTCGGAAAACGTACTGATCGAAGAGAAATTGCAGGTTGCGTCCGGTGGATTTTTCGATCGCCCGCAGCAGATCAATGGTTTCCACCGTGCGGTGGGCATTGTCCTGTACAAAGGTATGGATGGCCCGCTCAAACAGCTCGTCCCCCAGCTCAGCGCGGATCATGTGGTAGACACAGGCCCCTTTCTCGTAAATATGGCTGTCATACAGCTCAATCGGCTCCCGGTAAACGTGGGTGACGATGGGGCGGCGGTAGCGGGAAGCGTCTTCGTCCAGGTAGCCCCTGGCCTCGTTCAGGCGATAGTAGGCGGCTTCATCCGCGCCATACTCCTGTTCTGTCCACATCACCTCGGAATAGGAGGCCATGCCCTCTTTGACCCAGGCGTGTGCCCAGTGCTTGATGACCAGCAAATCGCCAAACCACTGGTGGGCTAATTCATGGGCTACCAGGCTTTCGGAACTGCGGTTGTCCAGGGCAGCCCGTTCGTCGAGCAGGCAGCGATCGGTCAGCAGGGTGGTGGAGGTGTTCTCCATGCCGCCAAAGATAAAGTCCCTGACGCAGACCTGGGCGTATTTGGGGAAGGCGTAGGGATAGCCGTAGGCCCGACTGAAGAACTCAACCATGCGGGGTGTCTTGCCCATGGTGCGGCGGGCGTCCTCTTCCCGACCCTTCTCTACGTAGTAGACCACGGGCTTGCCCTGCCACTCGTCGCGGATTTCGGCAAAGTCGCCCACGGCCAGGGTCATTAGATAGGTGGGGTGAATTTCCCGCTGGGACCAGTGGTAGATTTTGGCGTTGCCGTCTTCCTGGGTTTCCACCAGCTCACCGTTGGAGATAGCCATCAGGGGCTTGGGTACCCGCACCCGAATTTCCGAGGAAGCGAGCTGACCGGGATAGTCGAAACAGGGGAACCAGAAGCGGGAGTCTTCATCTTCGCCCTGGGTCCACACCTGGACAGGTTTATCTGGGTCGTGCTCGTCGGGCGTGATGAAATAGATGCCTCGCTGGGGCTGATCCACGTGGTAGGCGATCGCCAGATCCAGCCCCCGTCCCACCACCGTCGGACTCGTGAGCCGCACGTGGATTTGCTCGCCGTCGTAGTCGTAGGGCTGCTCCACACCGCCCACGGTGACCCCGTCAATGATCAGGCTAACGGCGTCCAGGGTGAGCTGTTCGATGCCACTGCGGATGGGGTCAATTTGAATGGTGCAGATGCCCGTGTAGCGATGTTTGGGAATGTCCAGGTCTAAATCTAGGGTGATGTGCTTGACCTGACCGGGGCGATCGGGGATGTAGTGGGGGCGTGCTCCGGGCAATTCGAACTTACGACGACCGTTGGACTCATCAAAGGAATGCAGCATGGGATAGGTTCTGAATTAGGGAGCTTGGGATGCAAATCATAGCCTAGCTGGCTGGGGCAAATCGCTTCCGCAGGGATTCGGCGCGGCGTTTGGCCACCGAGTTTTTCGGCTCGTGCTTGAGGGCTTCTTCGTAGGTTTCCAGCGCCTGCGCCGCAAGCTGCTTTTTCTCGTAGGCAAAGCCCAGGTTATTGAGGCAGGTGACGTAGTCGGGGGTGCGGTCTAATGCCTCTTTGTACTGCCGAATCGCCAGATCGTACTGCTCCTGGGAGGCGTAGGCAAAGCCAAGGGCGTTGTAAACCAGGGCTGCATTCTCACCATCGCCCAAATCCTTGGCTTTGAGGGCCTTTTGCAGCAGGGTAATCGCTTGGATATAAAGCTTTTTATCGAGGTAAATACCGCTGAGTTCGTAGTACTCCTGAGCAGTGCCCTTTTCTTTAGTGAGCTTATTTTGTAGGCGATTGAACCGGGTTTCGACGCGCCGAGTTTTGACCACCTGCCGCACCACCAGAACGGCTGAGACTGCCAGGAAAATGACGAGAATACTGAGATAGACGATGGGAAGTGAACTGATGTCCATTTCTGTGGATGGGGTGAACAGAGCGTAGAGGCGATATCGCTTTCTCAGCTTACCTGAATCCCCCGGTATTCATCAGCGGGGATCAAAATTCATTCGGATTTGAGGTATCAAAAAGGCGAGACAGCGGAACGCCCCACTGTCTCGCTAATATTGCCCGCTTAAAGCGGCAAGCCCTTGAATTGATTAGGCTAGGGCAGCCCCCAATAGTTAATGCGCTCTTGCAGCCAGCCATCGGCATACCACTGTTCGATCGCCCCGTTCACCCGCTGCCGCAGCTCGTCATACTGCAACCCTCGGGGCATGGCGATCGCCAGCGCTTCCCCCGACAGCAGCGTCGGCAACAGGCGGTACTGGGGATTTTCCTGCACCCACCCGGTCAAAACGCTAGCATCGGCGGCGAAGGCGGTTACCTCTCCCGCTGCTACCGCCGCCAGAGCCTCCTGATAGGACTCGGCCCCAACCAGACGGGCATTGGGGAGGAGCGATCGCAAAGCATCA
This sequence comes from Synechococcales cyanobacterium, assembly GCA_035285585.1. Lineage (GTDB taxonomy): Bacteria > Cyanobacteriota > Cyanobacteriia > CAKZMO01 > CAKZMO01 > JAYKGU01. The sequence goes on along the minus strand of JAYKGU010000213.1, from coordinate 63,958 downwards.
ATGGTCGTCGAGCCGTAGAGTACAGCGATGTTGGCGGTAGCCAGATCAGCCAACCGCTGCGCCGTGGGATCGAGGGTTACGAGGGCCGTGCCGTCCAGATAGTAGGGTAGGCTAAAGTCCACGATGCGGGCGCGGGGCACCGTCACCGTAGTGCGAGCGATGACCAGATCCACTTCGTCGTTGAGCAGGGCCGGAAACCGCTCCTGGTTAGAAACGGGTAAAAGCTGCACCGCGTTGGCGTCTCCCAGCAGGACAGCGGCGAGTTGGCGGGCCAGATCAATTTCCAGGCCAACCAGTTCGCCAGCCTCATCCCGATAGGCCAGGGGGCGCACACTGTCCTTCACCGCCACAATCAGGTAACCCCGATCCTGAATCTCTGATAGTTCAGCGGCCACGCAAAACTGGGGCACAATCACCTGTGCCCCAGCGATACAGAATCCCATCAGCCAACCCCAGCCGGGATTGACGGATCGCCTTGAAGAGGTCACAAACTTTACCGTGCTTGGGCGGCAACGGCAACGACCTGGGCAAACCCATTGGGGTCAAGGATAGCCATCTGGGCCAGCATCTTGCGATTGAGCTGGATATCAGCCTTCTTCATGGCCCCGATGAGCTGGCTGTAGCTCATGCCGTTTTGGCGAGCGGCGGCGTTAATCCGGGCAATCCACAACCGCCGAAAGTCCCGCTTCCGGTTGCGGCGATCGCGATAGGCATAGCGCAACGCCTTCATCACCTGCTGGTTGGCGGTGCGGAACAGCTTGGAGTGGGAACCGCGAAATCCTTTCGCAAGCTTCAAAATTTTGTTGCGGCGCTTTCGAGCTACATTGCCGCGCTTCACACGTGCCATCGTTTCTATCCTCGATCTGGCTAGTTATGGGCTAAAAGGGATTCTGTACTCGGTCAGGACTGAACAAACAGGACTGCTTAAAGGTAGGGCAGCATCAGCTCTACGTTTTCTGCATCCGTTTCGTGGACAGTGGTCACCTGCCCCAACCGCTGCTTGCGGGCGCTGGTTTTATGCTCCAGCAGGTGGTTGCGGTATGCCTTGCGGCGCATGATTTTACCGGAGCCGCTGCGACGGAATCGCTTGGCGGCAGCTTTACGCGATTTGAGCTTGGGCATGGGAAATCTCTTCAATCAGCACGGTCTAGCATTATAGCACTAGGAAGGCGGAGAAGGCGATCGCTCTTTCTCCTCGATTACTGTTTCCTCCATCAGGGTCAGGGCATCGGCATTCTTCACCCGGAGGAACTGCTGGGGCACGCCGATGGGAATATGGTGCTCTTCAAAGGCCCGCTTCAGGCGGCGGCGATACTCCCGCGACACGTTCCACTGTTGCAGGGGACGGGTTTTAATCCACACGCGAATGAGGATGCCCGTATGGGCCAGTTTGTCTACGCCGAGGATCTGGGCGGGTTCCAGGATGCGATCGCCCCACTCCGGTTCCTGGCGCATCCCCTCGGCCACCGCCTCCATAATTTGCATGGCCTTGTCCGCATCCGTGTCGTAGGACACTTCGATTTCGAAGTTAACTCGGGACCAGCCATTGGAGAGGTTGCGCACGGTGGCGATCGCCCCATTGGGAATGGTTACCAGTTCCCCATCGGGGGTGCGTAGCTGGGTAATGCGCAGGCTGATGTGCTCCACGAATCCCAGCACGTCCCCCACGGCAATCACGTCCCCCACGGCGTACTGATCCTCCAGCAGAATAAACGAGCCGTTGATCATGTCCTTAATCAAATTTTGAGCGCTGAGGGAGAGGGCCACCCCCAGAATGCCCGCTCCGGTGAGGATGGGGGCGATGGGCACCCGCAGCTCATACAGCGCCCAGATGACCCCCACCACCAGCACCACCAGCATGGCAAAGCCCTTCAGCGCCACGGAAAAAGTGGGGGCACGGCACGCCTGGCGGTGGGCACCGTTGGGGTTGATGGACTCCTGCTCGGCCCACACCTGGAGGAAATAGTCAATCAGCACCTCCGCCAGCTTATTGGCAAAGCCCATCACCAGCAGGATCATCAGCAGCCGCACGGGCACCCGCGCCAGCCACTGGCCCACCTCCCGCGTCTGGGGGAACAGGGTAAGGCTCCAGATCATTGCCCCCAGCCAGAGGGCCACCTGCACCCACTGCAGCAGGCGGCGAAAGAGGACGTTGATGTTCTGCTGGCGGGCGCGGGTCATCTGGGGCAGATGCAGGGCTAAAAGCTGGAGGGGCTTGAGGGTGGCCATTTCGTGAACATCGGCCCTGACGTCGTCTTTGCCCGCCATGTCAGCCGCCATGTCGGCGGCCATTTTGGCAGAGAGTTCGGGTGGTAGCTGGTTGAGGTGATTCCAGCGGCGTTTGAGCGATCGCTGCACCAGCGCCACCCCCAGACTGATCAGCATGACCACTCCCAGAATCTGAGCGGCCTGAATCCCTTGCTGGCGTAAAAAGTCCGGTTGACGCTCCCGCAGGGCCTGGGTCAGGGCCGAGCGCAGGGTGGTGACCCAGTTGAGCACCAGTTCGGATTCGCTCAGTCCAGAGAGCTTGACGTCCAGGTCGGTGAGGGTGACGATTTGTAGCGATCGCAACCCCTGCCGATCCGCCGCAAAAATCACCGACTGGTTATTAATCTGTCCCGCCACCACCCGCAACTCCTGGGGATCGCCGCCCCGCGCCAGCACCAGGGCCAGGTTATTCTCCACCTGCTCCACCCGCCGCTGGATGGAGGGAATTCCTTCCGACAGCATTTCAGGCTCAGACCTATCAGACCCGACAGCCGGTTCAGTCGCTGCCTCCCGTACGGGAGCTGCCACTGGAAAGAGCGGCTTGCCGTCCAGGGAAACGTAGGCGTATTCGATATTGCCCTGGCGCTGGATCTGAAGCTGGGGCTGGGGCGCAGTGTCGGGAGGTGGGGAAGGCAGGTTAAAGAGCTGGGCGATCGCCCCCGCTGCCGTTCCCGTGACCAGTAGGGAAGAGAGGAGGGCGATCGCCAGAAACCGCACCGCTCGTTTCGTGACATTCATGTTTTTGCCCATGCCTCGTCTTAGGCCAACTGCCGCTGAATGAGCTGGGCAAACAGTCCGGGCTGGCTGGCCAGTTCCTCAAAGCTGCCCTGCTGCACCAGGCGACCTGATTTTAGGACATAGATGCGATCGGCCTGGCGAATGGTGCTGAGGCGGTGGGCAATGACAATGCGGGTGGCGTTGAGCTGGTCCATGCTCTGGGTGACGATGGTTTGGGTGCGGTTATCAAGGGCGCTGGTGGCTTCGTCCAGCAGCAGAATGCGGGGCTGGAGCACCAGGGCACGGGCGATCATCAGCCGCTGCCGCTGGCCGCCGGACAGGTTGGCTCCCCCCTCACTGACCACCGTATGGAGCTGCATGGGCATCTGGCGCAGATCGTCCGCCAGGCCACTCCTTTCGGCGGCTTGCCAGACGTCGTCCATAGAAACCAGTGCGCCGCTGGCGATATTTTCGAAAATTGTTCCGGCGCTGATGCGGCCATTTTGCAGCACCACGCCTAACTGCCGCCGTACGGCGGCCACATCCAGCCCCGCCAGATCCTGCCCGTCGTAGTAAATGGTGCCCGACTGGGGCGTTTCGAAGCCCAGCAGCAGGCGGAGGATGGTGGATTTGCCAGAGCCAGATGGCCCCACGAAGGCGACAAACTCGCCGGGATTGATGTCAATACACACATCGTCCAGAATCAGCGGACCGTCTTCCCGGTAGCGGAAGGTGACGTGGTCCACGTGGATGCTGCCCGACAGGCGACCGGGATCGGCCTTGTCGATGTTCACCTCTGGCTGGGCGTCGAGGATGGGGCGCGATCGCTGCCACAAAGGCACGATATCCAGCACGTCAATCAGGCTATTGCTGAGGCTGGCCGCGCCGCTGATGAAGATGCCGTAGGCCACGCTGAAGGCCAGGAAGGTGCCCGTGGAGAGGCCATTCACCGGGTCGATGAGGGTACTGGCCAGCCAGAAGAGGGCGGTGGCCGTAATCGTGGGCATCACGGTGTTAAAGACATCCAGGGCATCCTCTAACTGCTGGGTGCTCAGCTCCAGGCGTAGCTGCTGGGCGTACTTCTCCCCCCAGTGGGCAAAGGCGCGCCCTTCCGCGCCAGAGACCCGCAGCTTGGGCACGCCGCTGATGAGCTGCACCACCATGCCGTAGAGGCTGCCCTCCAGCTCCAGCAGGGGGCGGGTTTTGCGAATCAAGACCACGCCTATGCCAGTGGTGAAGGCGATTACCAGAACGGCCACCAGCAGCGCCAGCAGCGCCAGTTGGGCATTGTAGTAAAACAGCAGCCCCAGGTTGAGCAGGGCAAAGGCTCCGGAAAAGATGGTGTCCAGCACGGTGCCGCTGAGGCGGCGGCGGATGGCGGTGATGCCCGATACGCGAGAGTTGAGGTCGCCGATGGAGTACTGCCGGAAAAAGGAGGTTTGCAGCCGCAGCAGCCGATCCCACACCGCCGCCTGGAGGGTAGAGTCGGAGACGGTTTCCACCCGCATGAGGGCGATCGCCTGGGCCAGCTTAAAGGCCGTCACCCCCAGGGTCACCGCCAGCAGCCCCACCCCCAGCTGCAGGATAAATCCGCCCTGCCCCAGGGGAATGGCCTGATCCACCAGCACCGCCGTGGCCTGGGGCACCAGCATCCCCAGCAGGGTGGCCACGATGCCCATGCCAACGACGGCGATCGCATCCCGCTGCCGTCCCTGGAGGGCAAATTTGAGCAGGCTCAATACGTTGAGCTGCCCCCCTGGCAGAGGGCGATAGAACACATAGGCCACAGGTTCAATCGTTTCGGCGATCGCCCCATCCACCCGCATCCGCTGGGCAGGCCGATCTACCCCGTTCGCTGGGGAAGCCTCCGATTCATCCGCCACCAGCCCCGCCGCGATCGGGTCAAACAGCTCATAGCGGTTGCCCTGCACGGGCAGCAGCGCCACCGGATGATGGTCGTCGCTGGTATAGCCCAGAATCGGGCCACCGTCCTGCTGCCACCAGTCTCCCCGCAGCAGAATTCGCCGGAGTCGCAGTTGGGAGGCACGGGCGATCGCCTCCAGCGGTTCCCGTACGCGCTGCTGGTCCTCAGAGCTGGAGGGCGGCTCAATGCGCACTCCCATCGCTTTGCCCACTGCTCCTGCCGCGATTAGCAGGGGATCATTGGCTTTGAGGTAGGCGTCGTCGTCCGTCTTCAGCACCGAGGCGAGGGTTTGGATGGCGGACTGGGTGACCTGGCGGTTGAGCTGCTGCCGCGACTGAAAGCGCTCCTGCTCGGCGGCGATCGCCTGGGCCAGCGTCATCTCTACGCATCGGAAAAAGTAGGTATGGAACTGGGCCAGCCCCTTGGTGAGAATAATGGGGCGCTTCACCTGGGCCGTGGCGCGGGCAAATAGTTCCACTTCGCCGATGGCCTCCAGCCAGGTACCCTGACCAATGGGGTAGCAGCCCGTCTCCGACTCCACAGGAAAAGCTGCCTGCCCCAGCCAGTGGAGCCGCCCCTGCTGCACCTTCACCCAGAGCACCTGATCCGGCGGGGGCTGGAGAATTTGTCCCGGCGTCAGGGAGAGGTAGTGGTACTCGGGCACCAAACCTGGGGTGGACCGGGTGGGAAAGCCCTCGGTTTGAGAAAATTTTTGGAGCCAGCTCTGGCTGAGGGTTTTCAGGACATCAAAGTCGATCGGCTCTAGGGCGGCCCGCTCTTCCGCAGAGAGAGGGGCGATCGCCCCAGAAGTTGCTGTCCCGGTATCCGCTTCCACCCGCAGCGGCACAATGGTGGAGGGTTCGAGGGGCACCGCCATCATGCTCAAGTTGGATTCACCGGGGCGGGGGCGATGGCCAAACAGGGCCTCTCCGGCGGTGGCGTGGAAGAGGAAGCGCCGCTCGCCCTCCGCTACCCCATCGCGGGTGGGCACGGCAAAGACGGCCAGGGAGCCAGACTGCACTAACCAGGCGATCGCCGGATCGGTCAACGTCAGCGGCGTGTTGGCCTGAATTTCGCGACCGGGTTGGCGATAGAGCAAAGCCAGGTTCATAGATTCCACCACCGTTCAGCAATTTCTATTTTTTTATCGATAACGGGCATCTGTAGCGATCTCAAATAATAGATGAAACCGGGTTGGGAGAGGTAGGACGGAGGCAGCCTGCCCCATCTCCCGTGAAGCGTTCAGGATTGCTACAGCCAACAAAAAAACTGATAAAAATTGACAAAAAATAAGTAGCTTTACCAGGCTTGGGGAAAGGCATTCCATTCATTTAGGATGCACCCAATCTCCCAATATCACGCCCCGGTAAAGCTACAATCCGTTACAAAGAAAGGTTAAATCAGTAGCTGCCTTTCACTAACTCCATCAATCGCACGCTACAAAGTTAAGAGTTCAGTGAAAAGCATGGAAACTGGCTTACTGGTTGCCCAGTCCTTCTTTGAATTCTTCCTCGTGACGACCGCTCAGGCCCTTGTTGCCCAGACCTTCCTGGAACTCTTCGGCATGACGACCGCTGAGGCCCTTGTTGCCCAGACCAGACTCGAACTCTTCAGCGTGGCGACCGCTCAGGCCACCCGCAACATCTTCGAGTTGCTCATCGGAAAGTTCAGCATCGCCCTGGGCAGTGGTGTTTTTAACGTCTTCGCTCATGATTAATCCTCCAATGGACTAAGTTTGATTATGGACTGCGCACTACCTGTGTACGCTCTAATGCTAAGGTAACGCCATTCATTTTTTCAAATCTTAAGTCTTGATTAGAGATCGCTAATAAAGCGGTGGGAAGATGCTTGATTTTCGCCAGGGGGGATAAAGATACTCTCCGACAACCAAATCGAATTGATTGAGAGTTTTGTAGCACCCTACACTTTTAATCTGGGTTTAATAATCACCTGGTTGGCTATTAGATAAACTAGATAAATTCCTGTGGGTCTCCACTATGACGGAAGTTCTTTTAAGAGAGTTGAGCAACGCTGACCTGGACTGGATGTTAGCCAATGGGCAGCATCACCATCTTCCGGCGGAGACCATCATCTGCCAGCCCCAGCAGCAACCGACCGATGTTTATTTGCTGCTGGACGGGGCGATCGCCCTTACCCCACCCAGCAGTGCTCCCAATGCAGGTAGCCTGCCCGTGGATTCGACCCTTACCAGCGAGCCGCTTGTGACCCTTACCGATGGCGAGCTGCTGGGCGAAACGGCTCTGCTCAACCTGCCACCTCTGGGGCTTGAAGCGAGGGTATTGCAAGACTCTACAACGCTGCGGCTGCCCTACCTGGTGCTACAGGACAAGCTCCAACAAGATAAGGCGTTTGCGGCTCACTTCAATCGGGCGATCGCCCTACTCCTGTCCGAACGGCTGCGGCGCATGTATGAACGGCCCGAACGGCTGCGGTTTACCCAGGGGCGATCGGCCAAAGAGGCCATGTTTGTGCTGGGGGAAATGCGGGACAGCGACATCGACTGGCTCACCACCATGGGCGAGATTCAGCGCTATGCTCCCAACGACTTTTTGGTAAAGGCGGGGCGATCGGTGGAGGCCCTCTACGTGATTTTGGACGGGGGCTTCGCAGTGCTGGCGGCGGAGGGTGCCCGCAACCCGCTCACCCTCTGCTTTGCCTGCCCCATCCAAACTGCCAGCACCATGGATGCGATCACCACCCTCAGCAAGGGGGAAATGGCGGGGATGGTGGCGTTTCTCGACTTCCGGCCCATGCCCGTCACCATTCGCGCCGCTGAAGATTCCCTGGTGCTCACGGTGCCCCGCCAGACCCTGGCCATCAAGCTACTGCAAGATTTGAGCTTTGCTGCCCGGTTCTACCGCGTGGTGGCCATTCAGGTGTGCAACATCATTCAAACCGTTGTAGAGCAACTGGGCTATGCCCGCCAGACCTACGATCAGGGCAAGGATCTGGATGAAACTGAGTTTGAAGGTGAGTTAGATTTAGACTCTCTCCAGCAGATGTCCCAGGGTGCTGCCCGCTTTAACTGGATGCTCAAGCAATTGGGCGTTGCCGTCTAGCCTTATCTGGGGTTCCAACTATGGCTGAAGATTCCAAAACCACCCTATTTCGTAAAGAGTCCCTGGAGCGGCTGTCGTCCCCCGAACAGCTCGACCAGCTTATGCAGGTGGTCAACCCCCGCAGCTGGATTCCCCTGGGAGCATTGGGGGGCTTGCTGGCTCTGGGGCTGGTGTGGAGCGTCTTCGGGCGCATTCCCATCACCGTCATTGGCCACGGACGGCTGGTCTACCCCAGTGACTCCAACAAAGAACTGGTGGGGCTGTCTTACTTCACGTCGGAGGACGGGGAGCGTATCCAGCCAGGAATGCAGGTGCTCATCATCCCCAACACGGGGGAGCGAACGGGCGGTCTGATCGGCGAGGTGGTGCAGGTTTCTGACCCGACCATCATGACCATTGACGAAGCCCGCCAGACCGACACCGCCAATACCATGCAGGCCGAAACCGTGGAAGTGATTACCCAACTGGAGACCGACTCCAGCACGGCCAGCGGCTACCGCTGGTCCTCGGCCAATGGAGAGGATGTGACCCTGCCACCCGGCATCACCGCCACGGCCCGGGTGACGCTGCGGGAAAAGCCCCCCCTCGCTTTTGTGTTTCCGTTTCTGGATCGGGATTATTAATCGGGATTATTAATTAAACATCCGCCTTAGCTCGCATGCCCTCACCGCCATGATGCTCATCCACCCCTGGGAAGCTTTGAAGCGATCGCTCCGGTCCAGCGGCAGACCGGCCCGCGTCCGCACCCCCACCAACCTGCAAATGGAGGCGGTGGAATGTGGCGCAGCGGCTCTGGGCAGCATCCTGGGCTACTATGGCAGAACAGTGCCCCTGGTGGAGCTGCGGGAAGCCTGCGGCGTCTCGCGGGACGGGGTGACGGCGGCCAACGTCCTCAAGGCGGCCCGCAACTATGGCCTGGTGGCCAAGGGCTTTAAGAAACGGCTGGAGAGCCTGTATCAGCTCAAGCCGCCCTTCATTGTGTTCTGGCACTTTAACCACTTTCTGGTGGTGGAAGGGTTCGGCAAAAATCGGGTTTACCTCAACGACCCCGCCGCTGGCCCCCGTGCCGTCACCTATGAAGAGTTCGATGAGGGCTATACCGGCATTGTGCTGGTGTTCGAGCCAGGAGAGGCGTTCGCGCCGGGGGGAAAAAAGCCCAGCATCACTTCGGCCCTGGGCCAACGCCTTCAAGGATCTCTGGGGGCGCTGCTATTTTGCGTGGCGGCGGGCTTTTTGCTGGTGATTCCCAACCTGGTGCTGCCCGCCTTCAGCCAAATTTTTGTAGACAGCGTGCTGCTGTCGGGGCGGCGGGACTGGCTGCCCTACCTGCTGGTGGGCATGTTCGCCATCATCTTCCTCCAGGGATTGCTCACGCTCCTACAGCTACGCTACCTCCGTGCCCTCAAGGTGAAGCTGGCGGTGGGCATGGGCAGTCGGTTTATCTGGCACATTCTGCGGCTCCCCGTGAGCTTTTACGCCCAGCGGTTTGCCGGTGAAATCAGCAGTCGGGTGCGGCTCAATGATGAAGTGGCCTTTACCCTGTCGGGGCGGCTGACGCTGACGGTAATCAGCTCGGTGATGGTGGTGTTTTACGCGATCGCCATGTTCTACTACGACGTGCCCCTCACCCTGATCGTGATTTTCTTCGCGGCGGTAAACGTGCTCGTCCTCCAGTGGGTGTCGCGCCAGCGGGTGGACGCCAACCTGCGGCTCTCCCAGGAATACGGCAAGGCGGCGGGGGTGGCGATCGCCGGACTGCAAAGCATGGAAACCCTCAAAGCCTCCGGAGTGGAGTCGGATTTCTTTGCCCGTTGGGCAGGCTATTACACCAAGGCCGTCAATGCCCAGCAAGAGCTAGGCTTTACCAACCGCCTCCTGGGGCTGCTGCCGGGGCTGCTGACCTCCCTCACTACCATTTCAATCCTGGTGATCGGCGGCTGGCGAGTGCTCAACGGCAATTTAACCGTGGGGATGCTCGTCGCCTTCCAGCTCCTCACCCAGAGCTTCCAGGGGCCGGTGAACAGCCTGGTGCGCTTTGGCAACACCCTGCAAACCCTCCAGGCCAGCCTGAACCGATTAGATGACGTGCTGCAAAATCCGGTGGATCCTCAGCTGCAGGTGGGCGAGGCCCAGGAAAACCGGGAGCAGCGCCGCGCCACCTGGTCGAAGCGAATTTTTCCGACGGGGGGCGATCGCCGTCCCGACTTCAGCGAAACCTGCCCCACCCATCGGCTCAAGGGCTACATTGACCTGAAAGACATCACCTACGGCTACAGCCCGCTGAATGCGCCGCTGATTGAGAATTTCAGCCTGTCGGTGAAGCCAGGGCAGCGCATTGCCTTCGTGGGCGGCAGCGGCTCCGGTAAGTCCACCCTGGCGAAGATTATTGCTGGGCTTTACCCCGCCTGGTCAGGGGAAATTTTGTTCGACGGCGTGCCCCGGAATCAGATTCCTCGCTCGGTGATCACCAACTCCATTGCCGTGGTGGAGCAGGAGATTTTCCTGTTTGCGGGCACCATCCGCGACAATCTCACCCTCTGGGATGCCACCGTGCCGGAGCGGGATCTGCGCCGCGCCTGCCAGGACGCCGCCATCGAAGACATTATCCTCTCCATCCCCGGCGGCTATGACGCTCAACTATTGGAGGGAGCGACCAACCTGAGCGGCGGCCAGCGGCAGCGGCTGGAAATTGCGCGATCGCTCGTCAATAACCCCTCCATCCTGATCATGGACGAAGCCACCAGCGCCCTAGACACCGAAACCGAGCAAATCATCGACCGCAACCTGCGCCGCCGGGGCTGCACCTGCCTGATCGTCGCCCACCGCCTCAGCACCATCCGCGACTGCGACGAAATCATTGTGCTGGAGCGGGGCAAGGTCGTCCAGCGGGGTACCCACGAGGAGCTGTGGCAGGCGGGAGGCTACTACGCCAGCCTGCTCACCAGCGAAGCCGGTTAATCCCGCCGAACCCAGAAAGGGAAACCAATAAATTCAACGTTCCTTAGGGGCAAAGGGCATTTGCCCTTACCCTTTACGGGGAAAAAATCAATTTGCATCCGCAGTGTAAACGTCTATCTGCCCCTGCCGGTTTCGCCTGACGGCAGGACATTCGTTCGCTGCCAGATCCCTTACGATAAAACTAGCCCTGGTGCCTTAGGATTTCTACCCATGTCCATGATTTCGGTCAGCGACCTCAGCAAAGCCTACCCCGTTGCCGTCAAGCAACCGGGCCTCAAAGGCACCCTTACCCACTTCTTCCGCCGCACCTACCGCCTGGTGGAAGCCGTGCGATCGGTGTCCTTCGAGATTGATCACGGCGAGGTTGTCGGTTTTCTGGGGCCAAACGGGGCCGGAAAAACCACCACCCTGAAGATGCTCACCGGGCTAGTGCATCCCTCCGGGGGGCAGGTGCGGGTGGCAGGATATGTGCCTTTCCAGCGATCGCCCGAATTCCTGCAAACCATTACCCTGGTCATGGGCCAGAAGCAGCAGCTCATCTGGGATCTGCCCACCCTCGATTCCCTACGCATCAACGCTGCCATCTACGGCATCCCCGATAAAGAATTCCGCTACCGGGTCAGCGAACTCACGGAAATGCTCACCCTGGAGTCAAAGCTCACTCAGCCCGTGCGCAAACTCTCCCTGGGGGAACGGATGAAGGCGGAGCTGCTGGCCGCCCTGATCCACCGACCCCAGGTGCTCTTTTTGGACGAGCCGACTCTGGGGCTGGACGTCAACGCCCAGGTAAGCGTGCGCAATTTTTTGAAGGAATACAACCAGCGCTACCAGGCCACCGTGCTACTCACCAGCCACTACATGGCGGACATTACGGCCCTGTGCGATCGTGTCCTGCTCATCTACCAGGGACAGATGATCTACGACGGCAACCTGGACCAACTGCTGGAGCGCTTTGCCCCCTACCGGGAAGTTACCGTGGAATTGGCGGGTAACTGTGATCGGGAAGCCCTCAGCCAGTACGGCGAAATCGAAAGTCTGGAGGGCTGCATCGCCCGCTTCATCGTGCGGCGGGATGAGCTGACGGGGGCGATCGCCCGTATCCTGGCCGACCTCAAGGTGATCGACCTGACCGTCACCGATCCCCCCGTGGAGGAAGTCATTGGCCGAGTCTTTCAAACGGGCATGGCCCAGGTTGGGGAAACTTGAGGGATTTTAGATTTTAGATTTTGGATTTTGGATTTTAGATTGGGAGAACTCCCCAAGTTTCCTCCTGCCTCCTGCCTCCTGCCTCCTGCCTCCTGCCTCCTCGTTCTTCATTCTTCCCTCCTCCCTCCTCCCTCCTCCCTCCTCCCTCCTCCCTCCTCCCTCCTCCCTCCTCCCTCCTCCCTCTTCCCTCCTCCCTATGCGCTCTCTCCGTATTGCCCGCACCCTCCTCTCGGTCTACTACGCCTACATGGTGGAGTATCGGGCTGAGCTGCTGTTCTGGGTGCTGTCGGGTAGCCTGCCCCTGATTCTCATGGGGGTCTGGTCCCAGGCCGCCGCCACGGGGCAGTTTGCCCTGTCGCCCATGGAGTTCATTCGCTACTTTATTGCTGTCTTCCTGGTGCGGCAGTTCAACGTCATCTGGGTGATCTGGGAGTTTGAGCGGCAGGTGGTGGAAGGTAAGCTCTCTCCCAAACTGCTCCAGCCCCTCGATCCGGGCTGGCACCACTTCGCCTCCCACTTTGCCGAGCGATTTGCCCGGTTGCCCTTTGTGTTCATCATCCTGGGGGGCTTTTTTCTCCTCTATCCCGAAGTTGCCTGGTTGCCGTCCCTGCCCAACCTGCTGCTGACCCTGGTGGTGGTTTCCCTGGCGTTTGCCCTGCGCTTCACCTTGCAGTACACCTTCGCCCTCTTTGCCTTTTGGACAGAGCGGGCCAGCGCCATCGAAGACTTCTGGTTCCTGCTCTACCTGTTTCTGTCGGGGATGATTGCGCCCCTGGAAATTTTCCCCCCAGCGGTGCAGGCCGTGGTGGTGTGGCTGCCCTTTCCCTATCTGATTCACTTTCCCGCCAGTTTGCTGGTGGGCCTGCCGACGGACGTCCCCCGAGGACTGATCACCATGCTGGTGTGGCTGGCAATTTTCTTTGGGCTGAATCGCTGGCTGTGGCGGCGGGGGCTGAAGCAATATTCGGGGATGGGAGCTTAGGGCGATCGCACCGATTCCGTCAGCCGCAGGTCAATTTGCTGGTTGGGCTGCACAATGGCCACCCCCTCCACCGACTGCCCCACCATGGGTACATTGCGTTCGGCCAGGGCCAGGGCCTGACTGATAAACCGCACCCCCTCCGCCGTCGCCTCAAAGCGCCCGATCACCTGGGTGCCTGCTGGAGCAATGATTTCGCCGTCGCGATCGCGCACCGTACGGATGAGCACTAACACATCCTGGCGGGAACTGCCGGTATTGAGGCGCAAAGCTTCCTCACGGGGGTAGCGCAGGCTCAGCACGGTACCTTCTGGAATCAGGGCATTGCGGCGCGACGCCACCACAATATCCGGGGTGGGGACAACGGTCGGGGGCGATGCCAACCCAACCAGGGGCTGGCCAAACTCAATCACGGGCACCTGAACGGCAATTTGGGAGGTGGAGGCCACGCTGGCGGCGATCGCCGTTTCCAACGAAGGCACTTCCACCCGGACGGAACGATCCCCTGGCAGCGTGGCGGGCGGCAGCAGGGATAAGGTTTCCTCGTCCACTTCAACCTCAGGCTCGGCGGGGGGTGGGAGCGGTTCAGGACGGGGCGGCGGCGCAGGTGGAGTGGACGGAGGGGAAGGGGCAACAGCAGTCGTCTCAGGCCGAGCGACCGGGGGATTGACCGGAGGAGGGGCGGCAGGAGGACGGGAAACGGTGGGTTCAGGGGGGCGATCGCCAGCTTCCTCTTCACCTGGCTCCACCTCGTCTGGCTCCAGTTCTATGGATGCGGTGGCTTGAGGCTCATCTTCGTCATTCAAGTCCAGCTCTGCGGGCGCGGGTTGCGGTGCTTCCCCAGCAGCGGGTTCTGCCCCCGACCCATCGGCGGCGGCTACCACGGGCGCAGACGGATCAGCAGCGGGCGGTTCTGCCTCAGCCGGATCTTCCCTGGCAGTTTCTACGTCGGGTAAAGACGGGGGAATGTCAATGGGGATTTCTAATGCCCCTGGCTCTAGCGGGGGCAAATCCGCCGCCGCTTCCGGATCTGCCGCCGGTTCTGAATCGGGTAGTTCGGAGGGAGCCGGGGGGGCGCTGGCGATCGGAGGTTCGTCAGATGGCTCGTCCGCTTCCTCGTCTGGGGCTGCCGCTGGTTCATCGGGCGGCTGCACTGTGGCAGTGGGAGGGGGAGGCGGCGGGGGCGCGGGCGGTCGGGAGGCAGTCGGAGGTGAGGGACTGGCCGACGAGCCAACCAATAGCGGACGTAGCACCCACTGTTCTCCCTGGGGAGCATTGGCGGCGGGCTGGAGCTGCACCTGTTCGGCGGCAAACACCACGTCTGGGTCGAGTTCAATCACAATGCGGGTCAGCCCTGGCTGAAACTGGCCCACCCGAATCTGGCGCACCGCTCCCGCATAGGTTTGCACCTCGGGTACGTTACCCACCTGGGTGTTGGGCAGATCCAGCACAATGCGCGGCGGCTGGGCCAGAATGAAATAATTGGGCGAAGTCCCCCCTGGCACCTGGACGCGCAGTTCCTGGGTACTGGGGTCAAAAGACCAGTTGATAAGCTGGGCAGCAAAGGCCGGGGATGCAATGGTGAACAGGGGGGCGATCGCCCCAACTGCACCACCTCCAACCATCAGCGGCAGGCTAACCGCAATGCCAGCAAACCGGCACCGCCCCCTGGCCAGCCAGCGTTTTGCACCAAGCTGTGATTCTCCCATGACTATTTACCCACTCTCCGAGGCAAAATCCAATGACGCTGTATGCCCCCGATTGGTTCGCTCTGATTGTTTAGAATAGCGCTGATTGGGGAAACTGAACGGAGAATCTTTGAGTTTTGGATTTTAGATTTTGGATTTTGGACTTGGGGCTAGGATTTTTGCTTCTGCACCAGGGCGATAAAGGTATCTAAATCGGCAAAGGTGCCTGCGAAGGTTTTGGTGGGCACGTCGTAGCCCTTGAGGTGAACCGTGTGGGGGGTGAACAGCACCGTCGCCTGGGGGTGTACGGGCGGGTTGCCCACCAGGTATTGGTAAGCAGTTTCCCCAAAGGCGATGTCCATACCAATTTGCTTGGTGGAGGACTCTAGCCGAAACGCGGCGTTCACCGTGTCGCCCAGGGCCGTGTAGTCGGGGCGATCGCCCGTGCCCGTGTTGCCCACCATGGCGTAGCCCGTATTTACCCCCGCCCCCACCCGCACCGGAGCCGGTAGGGGATATTGCTCGTGGAGCTGGCTGGTCATTTTATGGAGGGCGCTGAGCGCCTGGGCAATTTCCATCATTTCCTCTTGACTCACGGTTTCGGCTCCGTGAATCCACACGGCCATGATGGCGTCACCGATGTATTTGTCGACCCAACTGCCGTAGTCGCGGATAATGTCGCCCGCACAGCGGAACCAGGTGCCGATGGTTTCTGACAGAATTTTCTCATCGAGCTGGCGGGTCATGCCCGTGAAATTGCGGATATCCACCACCAGCACGGAAATGAAGCGGCGCACATGCAGCATGGCGGTGGCCGTAAAATCCTGGGAGTCGCCATCGCCGTTATTGCTCGATACCTCTGGGCGATATTCTGGCTCAGGGCAGTAAAACTCTAGCTCGGTTTGGCCGAAGGTGAGGCGATCGCCATTTTGCAGCGTTACGGGCACCGTCACCCGCCGCTCGTCTACGAAGGAACCATTGCGACTGCCCAAGTCGATGAGGTAAAACTCGCCCGTCTCCATGCGCTGAAGCATGGCGTGGTTGCGAGAAATCCAGCGATCGGGCAGTACAAAGTTGTTATCGTCACCGCGCCCAATTGTCCAACAATTGCTGCCAGCCAGCGAGATGTAGCGTCTCCCTGACTCGGTATGCAATATCAAGTGGGGAACAGACCGTAAATTCTCCACAGGCCTAAGAAACCGCTGACATCCCTATCTTCCGCACGTCCCTATCCAAACCATGATGCATCCTGACTGGCTTAATAATCTCACGGTAGATTTCCGGGGGTGTATGCCCCAGGAATTTCTAGACCCACAAATAAACCAACTCAGTATATTAGAGCGGCACAGCACTCATCAATCCGGAGAGGACGCTAAGATTCTAGCTAGATTTGACTGATGAAGCTATGTCAATCATATCTTCCTCAGGCGATAGTCGCACTCAGGCGATAGCTGCAGCGATAATAAATAGCCCATCGACTAAAATTGCACTCAAAACAGCGCCAGAAAATGCCCAGTGGTGAACATGTTGCGATCGCAGGGGCAAAGAACCAACCCAAAGAAGCAGAAGCACCAAAAGACCGGCACAGGCAACGCCCCACAGGGACCAGATTTCCGCCAGAGCAGCCTTCAAAATGATGCCCGCTTCTGACAGGTCAACCTGCATAACCTGTCGCCAGTAGGGAATCAGACGCACGACGTAGCAATATAAATCAGTTACGGCTGTGCCAAACAGCGATCCCAGGTAGAACCAGGCACCAATTTTGCCATACCCCCGCATCAAGCACCAGATGACGATTGGCAGCCCGATGGCCTCCACGGGCAGATGCAGCAGCGGCTCCCACCGCAGCCACCCCCAGTAAATCGAGCCAGCCAGCCAGGTCCAGGTAAACCCGATGAGAAGATCGCCCCAACGGGCGGTGGCGGGTCGCGACAGCAGCAGCAGGGCTACCCCCAACCACACCAGGGTACCGTCCAGGCTGATCCACGGCAGGGCACGAACAAGGGGAGCCTGAAAAAAGACGGGAACGGAAACTAGAAAAGCCGCAGCAGCAAAAAACAGCCCAGTCTGGGGAACTGAGATGCTAAAGCTGTCCAGGATAAGCTTCTTGGTAATGGCGACTGGGTAGTGCTCAGGTGGGGGGGAGGTAAAAGACAACGGATTATGAGACCTAAGTTCAACTTTCTTTACATTATCACAGCCCAGCGATATCGGGCGGCAGGGAGTTATCCCCCTGGGGGGTATTCTAGCGCAGATTTTCATTATGAAACTTTACTGAAGCGATCGCCCGCATCTTGCCGAACCGAAAATTAGCCCATTAAGCTAGGTCAGCAATGGCGATGGCTAACTAAGCGGAGCGAGGGCTGTGGTTAATTTTCTGGATGTAAAACTGGATACGCTAATGGCGTCTGGCTATTCCATGGGCTGGAGTCAGAGTTGGGCCTGGTTGGCAACGACTGCCGCCGAGGTAGAGGTAGACCCCGATAGCGTCACCACCTCCCTCAACACTTTCCAGTCCATCGTGCTGGGCATCGTACAGGGGCTGACGGAGTTTCTGCCCATCAGCAGCACCGCCCACATCAAAGCGGTGCCTGTAGCCCTGGGCTGGGGCGATCCGGGGGTGGCGTTTACCGCCATCATCCAGTTGGGCAGCATCGCCGCCATTCTCTGGTATTTCTGGAGCGACCTGCGCCAGGTGGTGACGGGAATGTTTCGGGCGATACGCCAGGTGGTCATGAGGACGGTGCAGGCAGTGCGCGAATCCAACTACCAGTCTCAGGGGGACTTCTGGAGCAAATTGCGCCAGGTGGTCACGGGGATGGTGCAGGCAGTGCGCGAATCCAACTACCAGTCTCAGGACTTTCGCATTGGGCTAGGCATCATTCTGGGGACGATTCCCATCGTCATCCTGGGGCTGATGATGAAGGTCTTCATTCCCGATCTGGACAACTCGCCCCTGCGCAGTATGGCGGCGATCGCCATTGCCTCCATCGCCATGTCCCTGCTGCTGGCCCTGGCTGAACAGGTGGGCCGCCGCCAGCGCACCCTGGAAAAGCTGGACACCCGCGACGGCGTCTGGATGGGGTTCGCCCAGGCCCTGGCCCTGATCCCCGGCGTTTCCCGCTCTGGCTCTACCCTCACCGCTGGCCTGTTCATGGGGCTGGAGCGGGCCACGGCGGCGCGATTCTCCTTTCTGTTGGGCATCCCCGCCATTACCATTGCAGGTCTGGTGGAGTTGAAGGGATTGCTGGAAACGGGGTTTGGTAATATCGGCGTGGTTCCCCTGGTGGCTGGCCTGATTGCTTCGGCGGCGTCTTCCTATGGGGCGATCGCCTGGCTGCTGCGCTACCTGCAAAACCACAACACCTGGGTGTTCGTCTGGTACCGGCTAGGGTTTGGCTTGGTGATTTTGGGGGCGATCGCCCTGGGGCTGGTGGAAAATAGCTAGCGATCGCCCACGGACATTCCTAATTCGAGAGCGGTACAGACATTGCCTCTAAAGATGAAGTAGTATTTAAGCGACTTCACAAGTTTGTTTGCCAAAGCGCCCCATGACTGCAACGCCGCCAACCTTGCCCAGCCAGTATGACCCCTCTGCCAGCGAACAGAAATGGCAGACCCTCTGGGAGCAAAACGAAATTTTCAAAGCCGACCCTGACCAGGAGGGCGATCCCTATTGCGTTGTGATTCCGCCCCCCAACGTCACCGGCAGCCTGCACATGGGGCACGCCTTCGAAAACACCCTGATCGACGTGCTGGTGCGCTACCACCGCATGGCGGGACGCAACACCCTGTGGCTGCCGGGCACCGACCATGCCAGTATCGCCGTGAGCACGATTCTCGATCGGGAGCTGCGTGCCCAGGGCAAAACCCGCCTGGATGTGGGCCGGGAGGCTTATCTGGAGCGGGCCTGGGAGTGGAAGGAGGAATCGGGGGGCACCATCGTCGGCCAGTTGCGCCGCCTGGGCGTCTCGGTGGACTGGAGCCGGGAGCGCTTCACCCTGGATGAGGGCCTGTCGGCGGCGGTGATGGAGGCTTTCCTGCGGCTCTACAACGATGGTCTGATTTATCGGGGGCAATACCTGGTGAACTGGTGCCCCGCCAGCCAGTCTGCGGTGTCCGATCTGGAGGTAGACAGCCGGGAAGTAGACGGCCACCTCTGGCATCTCCGCTATCCTCTGACGGATGGTTCAGGCTTTGTGGAAGTGGCCACCACCCGCCCCGAAACCATGCTGGGCGACACGGCGGTGGCGGTCAATCCCAACGACGATCGCTACCAGGCGCTGGTGGGCAAAACCCTGAAGCTGCCCATTATGGAGCGGGAGATTCCCATCATTGCCGATGACCATGTCGATCCCAGCTTTGGCACGGGCTGCGTCAAGGTGACACCTGCCCACGACCCCAACGACTTCGAGATGGGGCAGCGCCACAAGCTGCCGTTTATCAACGTAATGAACAAAGACGGCAGCCTTAACGAGAATGCTGGTGACTTTGCCGGACAGGATCGCTTTGAGGCCCGCAAGAACCTGGTGGAGCGGCTCAAGGCAGAGGGCAACCTGGTCAAAGTGGAGGATCATCGCCATGCGGTGCCCTACAGCGAGCGGGGTAAGGTGCCCGTGGAGCCGCTGCTCTCTACCCAGTGGTTCGTGAAAATTCGCCCTCTGGCCGATCGCGCCCTTGACTTTTTGGACAACCAGAACCAACCCGTGTTCGTCCCTGAACGCTGGACCAAGGTCTATCGCGACTGGCTAGTGAGCTTAAAGGACTGGTGCATCTCCCGGCAGCTCTGGTGGGGCCACCAGATTCCCGCCTGGTATGCGGTCAACGAGACAGGCGGCACCATTACGGATGAAACGCCCTTTTTCGTGGCAAAGTCTGAAGAGCAGGCGTGGGAGGAGGCGCGATCGCAGTTCGGCGAATCAGTGGAGCTGGTGCGCGACCCCGATGTACTGGATACCTGGTTCTCATCCGGCCTGTGGCCTTTCTCCACCATGGGCTGGCCTGAGCAAACCAGGGACCTGGCCACCTACTACCCCACGACGACCCTGGTGACCGGGTTTGACATCATTTTCTTCTGGGTGGCCCGCATGACCATGATGGCCGGGGAATTCACTGGCCAGATGCCCTTCCAGACGGTTTACATCCACGGCCTGGTGCGGGACGAGAACAATAAAAAAATGTCTAAATCGGCCAACAACGGCATCGACCCGCTGCTGCTGATCGCCAAGTATGGCACCGATGCCCTGCGCTACACCCTGGTGCGGGAAGTGGCCGGGGCCGGGCAGGACATTCGTCTGGAATACAACCGGGAGACGGATGAGTCTGCCTCGGTGGAGGCATCTCGGAACTTTACCAATAAGCTCTGGAACGCCGCCCGCTTTGTGATGATGAACCTGGGGGGGCAAACCCCGGCCCAACTGGGGCAGCCCGACCTGGAGAAATTGGAACTGAGCGATCGCTGGATTCTCTCCCGTTTCAACCAGGTCGTCCACCAGGTGTGCCACGACCTCGACCAGTTTGGCATGGGGGAAGCGGCAAAAACCCTCTACGACTTCATCTGGGGTGACTTCTGCGACTGGTACATCGAGCTAGTGAAGTCCCGCCTCTGGGAAGAATCTCCCGCCCGGCGGGTGGCCCAGCAAACCCTGGCCCACGTCCTCAATGGCATTCTCGCCCTCCTGCATCCGTTCATGCCCCACATTACGGAGGAAATCTGGCACACCCTCAATCAGGTGGATGACGACCACTACCTGGCTCTCCAGCCCTACCCGGTGGCCGATTCGTCCCTGATCGACGCCGACCTGGAGCAGCAGTTTGACCTGCTCATTGGCGCTATTCGCACCCTGCGCAACCTCCGGGCCGAAGCGGGGGTGAAGCCCAGTGCTCAAATCAAGGCGATTCTGCAAAGCGAGAGCGCTCAAGAGCGGCAAATTCTGGGGGTGGGGCGCACCTACCTCGAAGACTTGGCCAAGCTCAGCGAGCTGGAGATTACCGAACAGGCTCCCCCGCAGAAAATGTTTGCTGGCGTCGTCGGCACGGTGCAGGTGCTGATTTCCCTGGCAGGCGTGGTAGACGTGCAGGCATTAAAGGCCAAGCTGGAGAAGGACTTGGCAAAAGTTGAGGGAGAAATGACCTCCCTGCGGGGCCGTCTCAACAATCCCGGTTTCGTCAACAAAGCCCCTGACGAGGTTGTTCAGGGGGCCAGGGACGCCCTGGCGGAAGCTGAGAAGCAGGCAGATATTCTGCGCGATCGCCTCAACCAGATTTAGCCAGACCTGCGGCATCAGGCCCAATGCTCCTGAAAGCTACCAAAAATTGATAAGTTAGGATTGCACAGCGGGTAATTTTGTTAAGCGCCCATAACCCAACCAAAACCCCAAGAAGCCGCACTCAGTGCGTAAGTCCCATAAGTGATAGATGCCCAATGGCCGATTCTGGACTAGAGTATAGGCGTGAGCGACCCGTGGCCATATCTTCACCAAATGATGTCTTCTCTGAATGTAGATGCCTCTAACCGTTTTCTCCAGGGAGGATGAGGATATACTAGCTCTCAAAACCTGGCTATCTGATGGATCGCGATGCTTTACCTAGCTAAGGTATTAAAACCTGATCGTTCCGGTAATGCAGGGCTACAACTGCTTGCCCAAAAGAAAGCTGAGCATTTCTGGACGGTCATACCCCCTAATGAAAAAGAGTTAGTTGCTGGGGCTGGGGAGATCCAAGACTACAGCGATGGCGTACTGCTGATTGTGAAGCTCTCCAACGATCGCCAGGTCAAAAGCGTCCAGGAAGCGACTCGCTGGATTCTAGACACCATCAACCAATACCTCTCCCAGGGCATCACCCCCGAGCAGATGCAGGAGGAGGTCGAGCGCCTGGAGCAGTGGCGACAGTCCTTGACTCTACAGAGTCAGGATCTGGGCCGACAGAAGATTGAGCTAGAAACCCGCCGTGACCAGATCCAGGAGCTAGAAAAGAAACTGGAGCAGGAACGCAAGCAGATTGAGATTATGATGGAGCGCCTGAAGGCCGATCACGACCTGCCTGCCAACGATGCCAGCACGCCCCAGCCCTCCAGTGCTTCCTCCAGTAAGGGACGGTAGGGGCGGCTGGCGATGCTCGTTACCGAGTCAGGGGTAAGGCCGGCTCTAAGCGACGGTTAGTCGGTAGTGGTTGTGTCGGAGGGTTCGTCGGCTCTTCGTTCAAGAGAAACTCCCGAATAAATCGAGCGATCGCCCGCTGGGCCAAACCGCTGGCAATGTCCTGGCTCATATGCCGCAGCTCTGGCTTACTCAACAGGCGCGGCACCACATCCAGGAGCAGCTGGGGGTCAAATCCGGGCGTATCCCGTAAAATAGCGAGAATGCGAATGATGTGGCCGATATTGCCCTGTTCCTCCAGGGGCACGGGCGGCTGATTGTGATTGAGGCCAACCCGCTGCCGGAGGCTGAAGACAACCCGCTGAAAGGTGTTGCGCCCCATGCTATCGACGGTACGCACAATCTCTTCCACCAGAAAGTCGCGGATAAATGCGCCCCGATCGGAGAATAAAAAGTCAATAGTCTGATTCAGAATCTGGCTGAGGTCGTAGTCCGGGCTGTTGCTGGCGTTACGCAGCAGGTTCTCCAGGCGGTTCCAGCGGAAGCTGCCCTCCTTAAACAGCAGATCCTGCAAAGAGGCCCGCAGTTGGGGGGATTGGTCGGTGAGGAGTCTGCGGGCAACGTAGGGGTAGGCTTTGCTAAGCACTTTGAATTCCGGATCAACCTTAATGGCAATTCCCTCCAGGGTCACCAGCGAACGGATGATCAGGGCGTAATAGGCAGGCACCCGGAAGGGGTACTCGTACATCAGGGCCGAAAGCTGGTCAGTGATGCTCTTAAAGTTCAGCTCAGCGACGCTGGCCCCCAGGGCGTTGTTGAAAACATTGGATAGGGCCGGAATGATGGGTCGGAGGTCAGTCTCAGGGGTGAGGAACTCCAGCTTGATGTAGTCCTGGGCCAGCCCTTCAAAATCGCGGTTGACCAGATGCACCACCGCTTCTAGCAGGCCATAGCGCTGGTAGGGCTTCACCTCGCTCATCATGCCGAAATCGAGGTAGGCAAGCTTGCCCTGGGGCGTGGCCAGCAGGTTGCCGGGGTGGGGGTCGGCGTGGAAAAAGCCGTGCTCCAGGAGCTGTCGCAGAGAACACTGCACCCCGACCTCAATTAAGTGGCGAGCGTCAATGCCCTGCGCCCGAATGGCGTCGAGCTGGGTGAGCTTGGTGCCCGTAACCCACTCCATCGTCAGCACCCGGCGGTTGGAGTATTGCCAGTAAATTTGGGGGACGTGAATGTCCTGCAGGTGGCCGTACAGTTCCGCAAAGCGCTCCGCATTCAGCCCTTCCTGGGTGTAGTCCATCTCTTCAAAAATGCGGGCACCGAACTCGTCCATAATGCCCACCAGGTCGCTCTTGAGCTGCTTCACCGTGCGCGTCACGATAGCGGCCAGCATCCGCAAGATGTAAATATCCAGGGCAATTCTTTGGGCCAGTCCGGGCCGCTGCACCTTCACCGCCACCGTCTCGCCGCTCTTAAGGCGGCCTTTGTAAACCTGCCCCAGGGAAGCCGCGGCGATGGGCTGTTCCGACAGTTCGGCGTAGACGTTTTCGGGGCGATCGCCCAGCTCTTCCTCAATAAACTGGAAGGCCAGCTCGTTGGGGAATGCCGGTAGCTGGTCCTGAAGCTGGCTCAATTCTTCCAGATAGACAGGAGAAACCAGGTCAGGGCGCGTTGACAGAGCCTGTCCGACCTTGATGTACGCAGGGCCGAGGTTTGTCAGCAGCACCCGTGATTGAACAGCTCGCCGCTGCTCGTTCTTCTGAGTTTGCCCGGTGCGCTGATCCCACCACAGACCAAACGCGAACGATAGGGCGGGCCAGACAATGTTAAAAATCCGCAGCAACACCTGGAAGGGTCTGCGCCGATAGTAGGCAGCGATCGCCTCCGGGTCATAGCGCAGTTCTGGACGGCTGGGGGGCGGGCTGGCCACGTGGGCCGATGCTGCTGGTTCATCCTCAGCAGGGCGGGGGTGAACGGTGACGGCGATCGCATCGACGTCATGGGCAGGTTCGGGGAACGGCGTGCTACGGGAATGGCTGGAAATCGCTCCGGGTGTATCGGGTGGGAACGACTCAGACTGGCGAACGGGATCAGCTGCGGGTTGCATCATGAACGGGTTTTAAGGTATCGACAGCGGGCGAGTGGCGATGGTCGGATAATCTCAGTTAGGCGAGCCAATTTGGTGGACTGGTTCGGTAAGCTAACCTAGCAATTGGATTTAGCGATTTGTGAACTATTGTAACAACCTGTATCGCTACCGTTGCTTTTTCCAGTTTATCCTCTCCGCTCACCGGAGCCGCCAACTCATTGCTCCGCCCCGCCAGTCTCTCTGCTGCCGAGGAAGGCAGGGCAAGTTTTAAGGGCGGGATACGGCTGGCGATCCCTGAAGATACCATCGCCAGGGAATTTCTGTCCC
Source organism: Synechococcales cyanobacterium (assembly GCA_035285585.1). GTDB lineage: Bacteria > Cyanobacteriota > Cyanobacteriia > CAKZMO01 > CAKZMO01 > JAYKGU01. The sequence goes on along the minus strand of JAYKGU010000213.1, from coordinate 39,625 downwards.
CTGGGATAGGCCGATGCGGGTAGTCTGGACAAGGGCAAACCGCTGCTGTTCAATCTGCCGACACACCTCCTCTGAGCGGTGCTCCAGCCAGAGAGGTTCATCGGTCAAGAGCGCGCGGCCCGTCAGACTGAGGTCAATGTCCAGCGCTCGACAGAGCTTCCCTGGGCCGGCTGCAATGCGGTTGGGATGCGATGTTTTTTTCTTGGATCCCACCCCTGGCGCTAAGCCATCTGGAACTTGGGGGAGCTGCAGTGCCCGAATGAGGACCGCGCTGGGAATTCCATCCTGGTCGGTGACAATGTTCAGGCAATGGTACATGCCGTAGATGAGATAGACATAGGTCATCCCAGCAGGGCCAAACATTACTGTATTGCGAGGGGTGCGCCGCCGATAGGCGTGACAGGCGGGGTCACCGGGGGCATAGGCTTCTGTCTCTACAATGAGTCCCCGGATCGTTCGGTGGGCATCTAGACGGCGCACCAGGGTACAGCCCACCAGATCAGGCGCAACCTCGGGGGAGGGGCGGGCTAGCCAGTCAGGGGCGATCGCCTGGGAATAAGCGGGTTCCATCAGCAGTATGGGTTAAACTGAGCTTGATTACAGGAGTGGCTTGATTGATAGGATGATTGTATTGGAGAATTTCATTGGCGCGCCTTGACTTGATCAGTGCGTCTTCAGTGCGTCGTCAAAAATGCACCTGAGTAAGGCACTCTTACAGCAGGCGCTTTTCCCCCTCCCATCTCACCGAGTTATATAGGATATTTTTCAAATGGATATTAAAACGCTGCTTTTGGCCCTCACGCCGCTTTTCGTGCTGGCCTGCCTGTTCTTTGGCACCCGCAACGGCTTCTACGACTCAGACAACTACCACGGTAATGGTTCGGCCCACTAACTCCCAACGCTGCCTACCCCTGGCCTGTCTATCTGCAGGCTGTTGGAATTGCACTGAAGGGTGGTGAAACCGCTGTGGCTGAATTGGAATGCTCCCCTTACGCGGTTGGTCATGCGGATGAGGGGGTCTGTTTGCTTGTCCAGATGGGGCCGCATCGCATCCTGCTGGATTGTGGGCTGGAAGACCTGTCGCCCCTCCTGCGAGGCCCGGATGGCGCTGTCCCTGCCGATTTGGTGTTTTGCAGCCATGCCCATTCTGACCATGCCCATGGGCTGCTGGATCTGCACCAAGCCTTTCCCAACCTCGCGATTTATGCCAGTGAGGTAACCGCCAGTCTGCTGCCCCTGAACTGGTTGAGTCAGGATGTTCCCCAATTTTGCCAGTCTCTCCCGTGGCGATCGCCCGTTCAGGTCGCAGAAGACCTCACCCTGCAAATCTGGCCGTCCGGTCATCTCCCTGGAGCGGCCTCCATTCTGCTGACTTACTCCGGGGGGCAGCGCACCTACACAGTTTTTTACACGGGAGACTTTTTGCTTTCCAACTCGCGGCTCGTCGAAGGGCTGCCTCTGGATGAGCTGCGCGGCCTCAATCCGGATGTGTTGATTGTAGAAGGCACCTACGGTACCGCCCGCCATCCCCGCCGCCGTCAGCAGGAGAACGCTCTGGCCGACAAGATTAACCAGGCGATCGCCCAGGGACAGTCTATTCTCTTACCCAGCCCGACACTGGGATTGGGGCAAGAGCTGCTCATGCTGCTTCGTAGCCACCATCACTTCACAGGCCGCGACATCAACATTTGGGTAGACGGCACCGTCGCCCTTGGTTGCGACGCCTACCTGAACCTGCTGCCCTATTTCCCTAACACCGTCCAAAACTTTGCCCGCCATCAACCCCTCTTCTGGGACGAGCGGATCCGTCCCCACGTCCGCCAGCTTCCTCAGGGGTCTGAGCTGGACAGGGTGGCCCTCAGCGCTAACCCCGATGTCCCCTGCATTGTCTTGACCGACAAAAAATCTAACCTCCGACGCTATTGCCGCAGCGACACGGGCCGTTGGCTGCTGCTGCTGGCCCAAAAGCCTGGTCAAATGAGCACCGTGGAGACGGCAGCCTATGAAAAAATTCAGGCATCTCCAGCTTTGCAGGCCCAGATTCAGGCGGGGCGGCTGGATATTGATTCCTACTTATTGGGAGATCACTGCGATGGGTCGGGGACGCTCCAGCTCATTCACAACCTGCGTCCGCAGCATGTGGTCTTTGTCCACGGGTCGCCCACCTACCTGACGGATCTTACCAGCCTGGAAGAACTGCAGAATCGCTACCACTTGCACTTGCCGACGGCGGAAACCCGCATCGAGCTGACTATTGGCGATACGTTCATTCAACCCGCACCGCCGGAAACCCACTACGAGGGAGAGCTAACGGAACTGAAGACCACCGTGCTGATCACCATGAATAAGGCGATCGCCTCAGACCCCCGCTGGAAGCAATTTGCCGACACCGGGCTGGTGGAAGCCCGCTGGCAGGGGGAAGATCTGGTTTTGCGGGGCTTACAGCAGCGGGAGCTTTTAAATCAGGCAGACAGCATGGCCCCCTCTACCCAGGTGGAATGCTGCGACAATTGCTCCTTTTACCGGGGGCAGCGCTGCTGGAACCAGGTGTCTCCCCTGTTTGGGTTCAAAGTAACGCCAGAGGGATACTGTCCTGCTTTTCGCTCGGCCTACCTGCCCCTCGAGAGTGAGCTGGATGTGTCAGAGCAAACCGACGAAATGTCGCGCGATCGCTAGTTGTCGTTGGCGTCGGGTCGCTGGTTGCGGATTTGTTCGGCTTCTGGGCAGTCGTCGGAGACCAGTGGCTCCACATCTCCTTTGGGGACAGCGGACAGCTTTTGCTGGATTGAGCCAATGCTTTCAAGACGAATCATTTCTTCCCAGGAGCAAATTTCGTCTTCTTCATCGGACTCGTATCGTACGGTCACCAGATCTCCTTCGATGTCGAGGATACGGGCGCGTTCAATCCAACGCTGCTGATCCCGCAAGAAGATCCAGACCTCACGACCGTCGCAGCAAAGTTGATAGATCTTGCGGTTTAACATGAATCGTCTCCCCTGAGCAATTGGCTCTTCAAGTATTTGACAAATGGGCGGCTATGGAACGTGGAACTGGTGAATGCCACTGACTGACCTGGCCAGATGCGAAACCGATGTGAGACTGAGAAGGATCGACGCCTACATACCAGGTTAGACCATCTGGATCCCTCTGGCGATTGAATTGCTCCAGCAATTGTTTGGGCCATGGATGGGCAGACACCCCAAACCAACGGAGCGCCTGCAAAGGAGCGAGTGTAGCAAACAATTCTCCAAGATGATGCGTTCCCAAACTATCTTGGCCAGACGTATCGAGTCGCATAGAGATAAACTCGGATGACCTGGGTGCGCTGTAATACTTATTATCTTGGATTATTCTAGCGAGTGTTGAGAATGAATTGGGGATCATCGCAGAAATTTCCGGAAAAAAAATATAATCTCACCGTTTCTTGATGATTGTTGTTGAGTGGATTAACCTAGCGTGTTACTGCAATTAGCGACCTGGCTTGAGGTTGAAGCCTATCTGACCGATTCTCAGGGACTCATCATTCCCATCGGCTCGACCGAACAGCATGGGCCAACAGGGCTGATTGGTACCGACGCCATCTGCGCCGAGGCGATCGCCCAGGGCGTTGGTGAAGCCACGGGTGCCCTGGTAGCCCCCACCATCAGCGTGGGCATGGCCCTGCACCACACCGCTTTCCCTGGCAGCATCAGCCTGCGTCCCAGCACCCTGATTCTGGTGATCCGAGACTATCTAGTGAGTCTGGCCCGTGCAGGCTTCACCCAGTTCTTTTTTATCAACGGCCACGGTGGGAACATTGCCACCCTGAAGGCGGCCTTTTCTGAAACCTACGCGGCAATCCTGGATCTGCCCATTTCCCACGGCGATCGCGTCCAGTGCCGCCTGGAGAACTGGTTTACCTGCCCCGCTGTCGCCCAACTGGCGCGGGAACTGTATGGCGCGGAGGAAGGTTCCCACGCTACCCCCAGCGAGGTGGCCCTCACCCAGTACGTCTATCCCAACGCCATCAAGCAGGCCCCCCTCACTTCCCCCGTCGCGTCGGGGCATCCCATCTACAACGCCGTTGACTTCCGCCGCCGCTACCCCGACGGACGCATGGGGTCAAATCCGGCCCTGGCCACCCCCGATCACGGCAGGCAGTTCTACGAGCGGGCAGTGGAGGACTTGAGCGATCGCTACCGCAAATTTCTCGCGGCGGATGCTCCTAGGTAGGAAAGCGAAACGTCTGGGAAACGAATTTGGGTAGCTTTACCGCCAGGGCAGCGAGGTAGCGATCGCCCAGATCAAGCGTCTGCAGCGACCAGGCTTTGACGGTGTGGGGGGCGTAGGGCAGGCGGAGTACTGGTTCCGATACCGGCAGCCCCAGGGAAATTTCCACGGTGTGCAGGCCCGCAATGCCCTCGCCAATGGCCTTCAGATAGGCTTCCTTGCAGGTCCACAGCTTGAAAAACAGCCGCTCCCGGTCGGCGGCGGCCATTGCTTTGAGCAGGGTAGCTTCCTGGGGGGTGAAGAAGCGCTCGGCCAGCTTGTCGGCGTCGGGGAGCGATCGCAAACACTCCACATCCACCCCCACCGGCACATGGCGGGTGACGGCATAGAGGGCCAGATTGTTGGAGTGGGAGAGGTTAAACGAGAGGTTTAAGGGATTGGGCGACACCAGGGCAGGTTTGCCGCGATCGCCGTACTGAAAGCACAGGTGCGCCGGATTGGCCTGGAGGTAAGCGGCGAGCATCTGCCGCAGGATACCTCGGGCGGCGACGTAGGCCTGGCGGTGCTGGGCAAATTTGAAGCGATTGGCGCGATCGCGCTCGTCGGCGGAGAGGGATCGGGCCAGTTGGGTCAGGAGATCAGCGGAGACATCCAGCGAGGCTTGCCACAGATGCACTTCGCTTTCCTTCAAGGTAAGCACCGGGGGCGGCGACTGCCAGGTTTGCTGCAGGGCGGGAACCGCGTCACTCATGGCTGGGTGGTGATGGTGATCCAGTCAGGGGAAAAGGCCAGGGGCGCATTTTCGGCTGCATCAGGAGAGCTGCCTGGTTTGGGGCGAATGCGCAAAAGATAAGTGCCGTCATTGGGCAGGAGTGGGCTGGCGTAGTCGGGGGAGCGGAGCTGTTCCCAAAACAGGGGCAGACTGGCCCGGTTGTAGAGGGTCAGATAGGTGTCGTATTGCTCCAGCAGGGGAGGCTGGAGGTGGAGCCGGAGGGTATGACCGGGGGCGATCGCCCCATAGAGGAAGGCCGTCTCAGGGGCACCCACGGGCAGATACTCGCGCTGCACAAAGCCCTCTGGTAGCCAGCGGCGCAGCTTGAGCAGGGTGTAGACATAGTAGTGCAGCGCCTGGTAAAACCAGCTTTTCCGCTCAGCCAGCTTCCCATAGAACGCGTTTACCTTGGGGGAAACCGCCTGGGCGGGAATGCGCTCCTCCCCGTCCACCGAAATGGATGGCATCACCACCGTGTCCCGCCAGTTGTAATAGCGCAGCCCCACCGAGTAGCGACCGGGGAGCAGCGTCAGTTGCTCCCCCTGACCGCTGAGGGAACCGAGGGTGCCCACGGTGCGGTAGCCCGGATAGGTGTAAATTGCCGCCGTCCAGGACGCCGCCGAGGCCCGGATCGTTTCCCCATCCAGGGCCAGGGTGTGGCTGACCGGGAAGGGGCCAGCGGTGCCGATGATGGCGTGGGTATTCCAGCGGGGGCCTTTGGTCATGAGGACGGGCAGACTCAGGGGCGACGCCAGGGTTTCCGCCGACAGCACCCGCCACTGGGTGGCCTTCGCCGGATTGAGCTGGAGAAAGGCCAGGTAAAGAACACCAATGACGGCCTTCATCACCTTGAAAAACAGGAAGGACAGAACAGCCAGGGGAATTTCCCACAGGAGCTGATAGGGGCGATCGCGCATCGTCAGGAAACCCTCATGAAACACTTCTTACAAGCCCTCAGGGCGGCGGACGGCACTGAGAATACTATCCGCAAGACCGTCTGGGGCGTCAATGGGCAGGTGGTGACCGCCCGGTAGAACCCGATGCGCCGCCGCAGGGAGGGCCGCCAGGAGGGCCGTCAGGTCTTCTGGACGGTTGAATTCGCTGCGATCGCCCGTCACTAGGGTTACGGGCATGGCGAGCTGCTCCAGCATCCCCAGATAGGCATTCCGCCCCAAGGGAAAGCTGGGGAAGCCCAGTCCCGAGCGGCTGCGCAGCTTCGCATCCCAGCGCCAGCAAACTCCTCCCTCGCAGGGTTGACAGATACGCTCTGCCAGAGTCAGGGCCAGGGATGCGGTCAGGGCCGGGGTAGCCTGCTGGAGACGCCGGGCGGCAGTGGCTACGTCGGCAAATACGGGATGGGCCGGGGGCGAGGTCAGATAATCCAGATGTACTGCTAGCTGTTCCGCCGGATTAAACCGTTCGGCAGCAGGCAGCACCGTCTCCACCAGCACGAGGGACTGCACCTGGGGCGATCGCGCACTGGCATACAGGGCGGCAATCACCGACCCCATGGAGTGGCCCACCAGGGTGAAGGGGGCGTCCGTGAGGTGGCGCACCAGGGCGTCCACATCCCCCAAAAAGTCCAGCAGGTGATAGGTGTGACCGTGGGCCGAGCGCCCATGGCCCCGCAGATCGGGAGCGACCACCCGATAGCCCTGAGCCGCTAGGGTTTGGCCCACGGGATGCCACACCGCCCCCTGCTCCAAAATGCCGTGCAGGCAAAGAATCAGCGGGTCGGTGTCCTTGCCCCAGGTGCAGAGATTCAGGGACAGCCCCTGCACCTCGATGGGGGTTTCCGTCATTTGAATTTCCTTCGCGGGGGCAGGAACAGCGGGGGGAGGGGAGATCGCCTCGTGGGGCAGTAGGTAACCCATCTGGGCCGCCAGCTCCTGGGTCGAGGTAGACAGGCGGTGGGGCAGTTCCAGGGTGCGCCAGGCATCGGCCAGGTCAGGCTCGATCTGGTGGTGCTGCTGGAAGTTGGGGTCACCCACCGCCAGGGATTTGGCGTGGATGCCGTCCGTGAGGCGATCGCCCTGATACGGATCTAGCAGCGACGGGTCGAAGGGAATCTCCAGAAAGTCGCAAATCTGGGCCAGAATCTTTTGCGGCTCCCGCACCAGGTCTTCATAGCGCACAGGATGGTAGCGCGTCCCCAGCCCTTCACCAAAGGTCAGGATGTTCTGGTTACTCTGCGCCCAGATGGTTTCCGCCAGGGCATAGGGATTGGCCGCCGCCGCCCCCAGCAGCTTATCCATGCGCATGCGCACGAAGGACTCAATCACGGCGTAGGGGTGGCGCACCAGGTGCACATACTTCGCCCCCGCGAAAATCGCCTCCGCGTGGTGCAGCACATCCGGGTTCATGGCGTAGGTGGGGGATTTGTCCACCACCAGGCGATCGCCCGCAAAGTCTTGCAGCATCGCGTAGACATCGGCGATCGCCAGATTCCGATTCACCCAGTCCTGCACCACCGCCTCGCTGGCAGCGGCATCCAGACCTTTGAGGGCCATCAGCGATCGCTGCAAGCCTTCCCCCAGGTGGGATTGGCCCAGGTGATGGTGGCGATCGCCCATGGTGGCAAAGGGCAGCAAATGCAGCTCTGGTGCGGCAAACAGGTTGGGATGGCCCGCCAGCATTACCCGCAACAGAGTCGAGCCGGAGCGGGGGCTGGAGAGGATAAAGGCGGCCTTGGGGAGCGTTGCAGACCCTGTGGGCACTACCCTGGGCGAGGGCGGCACCAGCCGTGACGTGATATCCAGGGCAGGGTTACTTGCGGGTAAGGGCTGGGAGGATGGCCCATGAATCCGGGCGACTTCGGCAGCGAGATAGGTCGCCAGCGTCTCAATGCGGGGACGTTCGTAGAACTCGCGGGGGTAGAGCAGAATCTGAAAGTCTTGCCGAATCTGGTTGATGGCCTCCATCACCATCAGGGAATCCAGCCCCAGATCCATCAGATTGCCGTCCGTGGGCACCTGGTCAACCGCAAGCTGGAGCACCGCCGCCACCTGCCGCCGCAAATAGGCCACAAAAAAGGCTTCCCGCTCCGGCTGAGACTGGTGGATGAGGGGGGCGATCGCTGCCTGCACATCCTTATTGTCTGGCGAAGGAGACGGCGGGAAGGCCCCTACCGGGGAACCCGGAATGCCCCCGCTGACCACATCCAGGAGATAGGTCGGCGGACGGTCGCCGGGCAGCGCCGCCAGCACTCGCTCCCAGCGGGCCGCGCAGATTCCCAACTGGATGGGGCGATCGCCCTCCGGCAAACCCAGCAGGGCCGTCAACACCTGCACACCCTGGTCGGGGGTAAGGGCGTCCATGCCCCGCAGGGCCATCTGCCGCAGACGATGCTCCTGATCCGCCATGCCAGCGGTTGCCCAGGCCCCCCAGTTGAGGGTCGTGGCAGGGAGTCCCTGGGCGCGGCGGTGGTGGGCGATCGCATCTAACACCGCATTGGCAGCGGCATAGTTGCCCTGCCCTGGCGACCCCAGCAGCGCCGCCGCCGAGGAAAACAGCATAAAGAAATCCAGGGGCTGATCCTGGGTGAGGCGATGCAGGTGAAGCGCGCCCCTGACCTTCGGGATAAAGACCCGCTCGAACTGTGCCGCCGTCTGGTGGGCCAGCACCCCATCCTCTAAAACGCCCGCCGCATGGACAACACCCCGCAGCCGCAGCCCCGACGCCCGCAGGGTCGCCAAGACCTGGGCCAGCTCATCCTGCTGGGCGACATCGGCCTGCAGCACCAGGAATGCGCCCCCCGCCTGCTCAAGCTGCCGCAGCTTTGCCTGGGCCTGGGCCGAAGGTTTACGGCGACCAATCAGGGTTACATGGGCCGCCCCCTGGTCAACCAATGCCTGGGCCACGGTCAGCCCCAGCGCCCCCAGACCTCCAGTGATCAGATAAGTGGCCTGGTTATCCTGGGGTAAGACTGGAGCGGCGGGCATCACAGGCTGCCACAGGCTGCGGGTCAGGCGGGCTACGTAGCGCTGCTGACCCGCAAAAGCCAGTTGGGTTTCCCCATCCGGGGCCAGCAGATCGGGGGCGATCGCCCCCATCGCAGCGTCGTCAGCCCAATCAATCAGGCCGCCCCACAGGTCAGGATGCTCCAGGGCAATGACCCTGCCCAGCCCCCAGAGGGCCGCCCCTGTCCAGTTCACCGAGGTATCTGGGTGGAGGGCGATCGCCCGCCGCGTCACCAGCCACAGCTTAGCGGGCTGGGAAAAGGGCGTTTCCAGCAGGGCGTGCAGCAAGGCCAATACCCGCTGCCCCGACTGGAGCGCGACCCGATCTGGCTCAGCCTCCTGGGTAGCGCCCCCGTTTTCCAGATACACCAGCCCTAATTGTGGCGAGTCAGGGGTGTCCAACAGCGACTGAACTGCCCGAAAAACCTGTCCCCACTGGTGCATATTCGACGGGTCAATGCGCCAGGAGGTGGGGGAATCCTGGCAATAGCTCGCCCCAGATGACACCTGCAAAACCCTTTGCCCCCGCTGGCGCAAATCAGCCGCCAGGGACGCGATCGCCTCCGGCTGGTCGGCCCAGATGAGCCAGGCTCCGGTTTTGGTCAGGAGCTGCGGCTCCGGACGGGATTGGGGCCGCCACTGGAGTTCGTAGAGCAGGGATTGGATGTCGGTTTGGACGGTCGTTGGGGCAGGCTGTCCCTCCCAGGTATCAGCAAACCAGTAGCGCTGCCGCTGCCACGGGTAGGTGGGCAGATCCGTCAGACGGCGGCGAACGGGGCGCGTATCCAGGGCCGTCCAGCGAATCGGTAGCCCCTGAACATAAAGTTTGCCCACGCTCTGGAGCAGTTGCGCCCAGTCGGAGCGCCCCTCCCGCAGGCTGGGAAGCCAGGCGCGCTTGTTGGAGCGATCGCCCAGACACCGCCGCCCCATGCCTAAGAGCACCGGCTGCGGCCCCACCTCCAGAAAAACCTGGCAACCTGCCTCGTCCAGGGCGTTCAGCCCAGCGGCAAACTGGACGGGCTGGCGGATGTGGCGACACCAGTAGTCGGCCTGGGCAATTTCTTCGCCAATGAGGGTGCCCGTCACGTTAGACACCACGGGCAGCACGGGCGTTCGGTAGGCAACGGTGCGGGCGATCGCCTCAAACTCGGCCAGCATCGGCTCCATCAGGGGCGAGTGGAAGGCGTGGGAGACTTGCAGCGGCTTGGTTTGGATGCCCATTTCCGTCAGTTGCGCTACCAGGCGGGCGATCGCCCCTCCCTCGCCAGAAATCACCGTATTTTCTGCACCGTTGATCGCCGCAATGTCCGCCTGCTGCCCCTTGGCCTCCAAAATTTCGGCCACCTGGTCAGCGGTGGCAAAGGCCACCACCATCGTGCCAGTGCTGGGCAAGGCCTGCATCAGGCGCGATCGCTCGGCAATCAGCCGCAGGCCATCTTCCAGGCTAAAGACCCCCGCCACACAGGCCGCCACATACTCCCCGACGCTGTGGCCCATGACGTAGTCGGGGAAAATCCCCCAGGATTGCCAGAGCTGCGCCAGGGCATACTCCAGGGCAAATAGGGCGGGTTGGGTGTAGGCGGTCTGATCCAGCAGTCCCGTTGGTCGCCCATCGGTGGGATAGAGCACCTCCAGCAGGGGAACTGCCAGATGCGATCGCAGCAGCCGGTCGCACTGATCCAGGGCCTGTCGAAAAACGGGCTGCGTCTCATACAGCTCGTGCCCCATGTTGACATACTGAGACCCCTGCCCCGTGAACAAAAACGCCAGCCTGGGTGGGGAGCCAGCCTGCACCGTACCGTGGGCGATCGCCTTCGCTGATCCCGACTGGAGTTCCCCATCGTCCTGGCTGATAAAGTCCAGCAGCCGCTCCTGCAGGCGATCGCGCGACTCGGCCACCACCGCTAGCCGATGGCTGAGGTGAGCGCGCCCCGTATTGGCGGTGCCACATACGTCCGTCAGGGAGGCTTCAGGATGGCGATTAAGGAAGGTTTCATAGCGGCGGGCCAGATCCCGCAGGGCTGGGGCGCTTTTCGCGGAAAGGGTAAACAAATGGGCGGTGGGGTGGGGCGTCAAAGCTGCGGGGATGGCTGTCGTGGAGGGAAGCGCACCGCTGGACGGCAGCGACTCGGCCACCGGCGGCGCAGCGGCCACCACCATATGGGCATTGGTACCACCAAAGCCAAAGGAACTGACGCCAGCAATCCGACTCTCGGAGGTCACCGTCCAGGGCTGCCGCTGGGTGGGGATGGCGAGGGACGTCTGATCGAGAGACGCATGGGGGTTAGGCGTCTGGAAATGTAAGTGGGGCGGGATTTCCCCATGCTGGAGGGCCAGCACCACCTTGATTAGCCCAGCAATACCAGCGGCGGCCTCCAGATGCCCGATATTGGTCTTCACCGAGCCAATCCAGCAGGGGGCATCAGCCTGCCGCCCCTGCACCAGCACCGTCTTCAGGGCATTCAGCTCAATCGGGTCGCCCAACTCGGTGCCCGTGCCGTGGGCATCCACATAGCTCACCTGGTCGGGGGTAATCCCCGCCCGCCGCAGTGCCTGACGAATCACCGCCTGCTGTGCCGGGCCGTTGGGGGCAGTAAGGCCATTGCTGCGCCCATCCTGGTTTACCGCCGAACCCTTGATCACCGCCAGCACCGCATCCCCATCGCGCTGGGCCGCCGAGAGCCGCTTGAGGATCACTACGCCGCAGCCTTCGCCGCGTACATAGCCGTTGGCGCTGGCGTCGAAGGTTTTGCAGCGAGCATCGGGGGAGAGCATCCCCGCCTGGGCAAAGGTGCGGGTGAGGTCGGGGGCGAGGATGAGGTTGACCCCACCGGCGATCGCCTGGTCACATTCCCCGTTTTGAAGATGCTGGCAGGCCAGATGGATTGCCACCAGAGAGGAGGAGCAGGCGGTGTCAACCGCCAGGGATGGCCCCCGCAAATCCAGAAAATAGGAGAGCCGATTGGCCACAATACTGTGGGCATTCCCCGTGCCGGAGTAGGGGTCGGCCTGCCCGTCGCCCCCTCCCCGGACCTGGAGCTGGGCATAGTCGCTGCTGCTCACCCCCAAAAACACCCCCGTTGCCGACCCTGCCAGGGAATCTGGGGCAATGCCCGCATACTCCAGAGCTTCCCAGCTCACCTCCAGCAGGAGGCGCTGCTGGGGGTCCATGCGGCTGGCCTCGCGGGGGGAGATGCCAAAAAACTGCGGGTCGAACTGGTCAACCTGGCGCAAAAATCCGCCTATCTGCGTGGAGCGATCGCCCTGCCAGCGATCGCCCACCTGAGAAATGGCGTCACGCCCCTCCCGCAGGAGCTGCCAGAACTCTGCTGGATTGTCGGCTCCAGGGAAGCGGCAGCCCAGGCCAACGATGGCAATTTCGTCCGTCGTCAAGGCCTCGGCATCTGGCGCGTGCAGCGTTGCCGCCGCCGCTTCTCCATCGCCGCCGAGGAAGGCCGCCAGGGAAGCGATGGTGGGATAGTCGTAGGCCAGGGTAGGAGGGAGCGATCGCCCCAGCCAGTCTTCCAACTGCCCAGAGAGCTGCACCGCCGCCACCGAGTCCAGGCCGTAGCGGGCAAAGGGTTCATCAATGGAAATGGCTTCCGGGTCGAGGCCCAGCCGCTCCGCCAGAGTGGTTGCCAGCCAACGCTGAATGGCCCGCACCTCATTGGACTGGGTGGGGGGAGTCGGTAGGGGTGCGGGTTGGGCAGCGGGCTGGGGCAAACTCGTTGCCGTGGGGGAGGATTCGACCCACTGCCCCACCACCTCCAGGGTGCCCGCCAAAAATCCGGCCCGACAGGCATGGCGCTGAATTTTGCCGCTCGACGTTTTGGGGATGCTGCCCGTTTTTAACAGCAGCACGGCGTAGGGCTGGAGGGTGTGATTTTCCCCCACCGCCTGCCGGATGGCGCTGACCACGTCGGCCACCTGGAGACGGCGCAGGGCGCTCCGCTTCACCTCCTGGACAATTACCAGCCGTTCCTCACCGCCCACCTCCACGGATACCGCCGCCCCGTTGCCCAGCCGCAGGGCGGGATGGCACTGCTCCACCGTTAGCTCAATGTCCTGGGGATAGTGGTTCAGCCCGCGAATGATAATCAAATCCTTAAGGCGGCCCGTCACGAACAGCTCACCGTCCCGCAGGAACCCCAGGTCACCGGATCGCAAAAATTCTCCATCTCCCCCGTCCGCTAGGCAGGCGCGAAAGGCGTCCTGGGTGAGTTGGGGCCGGTGCCAGTAGCCCTGGGTAACGCTCTCCCCGTTTACCCAGATTTCCCCCACCTCGTTTTCTTCACAGCGACAGAGGGTTTCTGGGTTGACAATGGCGACCTGCTGGCTGGGATGGGACACGCCGCAGCTTACCAGGGTACGGGCAGTGTCATCGGCGGGATGGGCGATCGCAATCTGGTTTTGCTCTAGAGCGGTCGCATTGAGGGTGAGGTGAGTAGGGGGAATGGTGCGATCGCCCCCGGTCACAAATAAAGTGGCCTCCGCCATACCATAGCAGGGATAGAAGGCTTCGGGACGAAAGCCGCAGGGGGCAAACATTTCTGTAAACCGCTGCAGGGTATCGGCCCGCACGGGTTCGGCCCCCGAGAAGGCCAGCGTCCAGCTACTCAGATCCAGATCGGCCCGCTGCTCTGGGGTGGTTTGGCGGATGCAGAAGTCGTAGGCAAAATTTGGGCCGCCGCTGGTGGTGGCCCGGTAGTGGGAAATCGCCTGGAGCCAGCGAAATGGACGCTGCAAAAAGCTCACGGGCGACATTAGCACCATGCGGGTGCCCATGTAGATGGGCTGGAGAATGCCGCCAATCAGGCCCATATCATGGTAAGGCGGTAGCCAGGACATACCAATGCTGTCGGCGGGTTCCTCAAAGCTCTCCTGGATAATTTGAGCGTTGTGGAGCAAATTTCCGTGGCTCACCATCACGCCCTTGGGAATGCCTGTAGAGCCAGAGGTGTACTGTAAAAAGGCCAGGGTGTCCAGGCTGGCGTCGGGAGCCTGCCATGCCAGTTCGGGTGCGCCTGGTAAATCGTCGGTCACCACCCACCGCAGGGCGGCAAAGTCTGGGTTGTGGTCCAGCAGCTTGCTAAAGTTAGACACCAGATTGGAGGTGGACAGGGCCACCGTCGCCTGGGCGTCGGTCATGATCGACCGCAGCCGGGTCATGGTTTGATTGGGGCGTGGAGGATAGGCGGGCACCGCCAGCACCCGAGCATAGAGACAGCCAAAAAAAGCCGTAATAAATTCCAGGCTGGGGGAATAGAGCAGCAGTGCCCGCTCTCCCAGGGTTTTGAGAGATTGGAGGGTGGCGGCGATCGCCCGTGCCTGTCGGTCTAACTCTCGATACGTTAAGCGCCCTAGTTCGACTTCCCCGTCGCGTAAGAATGTAAAGACAATCTGTTCGGGCTGGTGCTGTGCTCGATATCGAATTAAATCGATGAGGCTAGAAAATTTTTGCATAGTACCTGAGGGCGATAACGATCGAGAAACGGCAGGCTCTCCTTGCGAGGACGTCATCCAGACTGGGGGTCAGACCTTATGGTCACTCTGACGGGTGACCCTGCATTGAGAGGGCAATTCTTCATTATGACAGCCCCATCAGGGACACGGGGCACATTAGAACTGAGATACCCACTCTGACCAACGGGTTGAACACCCGATTTTCCCATGAATGATGAAGCGTTTTGTTGAGCCTGCGGTTGTCTCAATCGTTCCCATCCTCACGGTATCCATTGCCAAGCTAGGGAATTTGCAGGGTAACGATAGACCGAACAAACTCAAGCGTTGGGTCAGCTTAGCGAAATATCTGCCTATTTACATTACTTTGACACACTCCCCCGTTTCTAAAACGGGAGCGGCCAGGGTCAAACCCCCGTCAGGAAACGCCAGGAAAAGAAGGGACTGACCCAGGAGACGCTGCATGTGGGCAAACGCTTGGGCGATTCTCAGGAGGCATCTACCGCATCCGGAACCATCAGCCTGGGGCACCCTCCGCATCCAGAATACAGGCGGCGTCTAGAATCGTTCGCCCCCCCGTACGGAAGGCCCGACAGGAGCGCATTAGCTGCGCCAGGGCTGGCTTCTGCCCGGAGAGCAGGGTTTGCTTGGCCTCAGAGGCATAGGGTTCAATCTGCCGGAGCCAGGAGTTGCGCTCAATATAATCGGGGCTAAAGGCGACATTGTCTACCAGCCAGAAATCTATGCCGTACTGGGTAATAAATGCCTGCACCTCCGCCAGGTCTGGGCTGTATTGCGCCCGCATCAGGTCGTAGGTGCGGGCCTGAATCTGGCGGTAGTAGCCCATGTGATAGGGATTGGCAATTTCGGAGCTGGTGAGCACCGATCGCCGCGACAGACTGGGAATATTGTTGGCCTGCTCCGACAGGGAGGCGATCAGAATATCGGGGGGCTGCTGGGCAAAAAACTCGTACATGGGCGGCGCTTCGGCGTGGACATAGTCGGGGTTGGGATAGCGATCCATCAGCAGCGGGTAGCCAAAGATGTAAATTCCCAGTAAGCCCACTGCCCCCAGGGCCGGTAGGGTGCGCCCCCCAAAAGTATCAGGCGATCGCGCCGCCGCCCAGCGCAGGGCCGCATCCAGCAGGGCCACCAGGACAATCCCAGCGGCCAGGGCCACCAGCATGCGAATACTGTGCTTGGTGTAGCGGCTGGGCAGGTGCAGGCGAAACAGCAGGGCGTGGGCCAGAAAAAACATCCCCAGTGACGCCACCAGGATTTGGGGCAGCACGGCGACATGGGGCGTGAGGCTGCCGAGCCGGGGGAAGCGCTTGGGCCGCCACAGCAGCAGCGGCAGCAGCAAACTGGCCCAGAGCTGGGGCGGACGCTCATACTTACACCAGTCGTAGGGCAGCATCCCCGATCGCTCGCCGCAAAACCAGAATTTAAATGGATCGTCGAAGAAAAAATTCTTCCTCCCATCCCCCTCCAGGGTGGGGAGGACGCGGGCCTCCTCCACGGTTAGCACCGGCCCATACTCGGAGATTTTCAGGGCGTAGGGCAGCATCATGGCCAGGGCCACCGCCAGCGTTGCCCCACAGAAGATGTAATCGGCGCGATCGCCCGACCACCGCAGCCGCCCCCGCTCAAACCGCACCAGCCGCAGCACCACCATGCCACAGGAGAGAAATACCGTCTGAGGGTAGAACAGCCCCTGGAGCACAATGGTCACCAGGCAGGGGAGGAGCGATCGCCGCACCAGGTAGTACAAAAACGCCAGAAACAGCGGATAGATAAAGGCACGGGGGGTGCCCGAGGGGATGTCGTGGGTATTCCAGGTGGTCTGATTCAGCAGCAGGGTGGCGATGAACCCCGCCGCTGGGACGGGGAAAATTTCCATTGACAGCCCAAAGCAGTAAACCGTGGTGATCAGCACCAGGGGCAGGGGCAGGAACTTGTTGAACGTCACCGGGTCAATCCCCAGCGCCGCCATGCCCCGGTAAAGGGCGGTATATCCCGCTGGGGCCACGGACTGGAAATAGTCGGCAATCAAGTCATTGGGAAACAGCCCCGGATCGAGGAAGCGCCGCATCCAGAAGACGTGCGATCGCACATCGTCGTGAATCACGTAGGGGCTGCTAAACGCCTCCCGTAGCCCCATTGAGGTGTAAACCAGGGCCACAGCGATGCTGAGACCAAACCAGAACAGCAGGCGGCGATCGCGCAGCTTACCTACGGGGGTAGTGAGGATAGATTGCAGACGAGTCGGCAGCATAGGGGAAGAGAGGAAAGGGGGTTAGGGGAGGGATTGGAGGAGGCAGGGCGCTCCCAGGATGATGTGGCGATCGGCTTTGAGGACGGTGCAGGTATCCAGCAGGGGAGCAAGGGCGGGGCGATCGCCCGCCGCCAGACGGGTCATGGTTTCTCCGGCGAGGGGCTGGATTTGCCGCAGCCAGCGATCGCTTTCGATGTAGTCAGGATTAAACGCCCCCTGCTCAATCCACAGAAAGTCCAGGCCATACTTCTCAATCACCTCGCGGGTAGCCCGTCCGTCAAAGCTATATTGGGCTGCCATTAAATCATTGGTGCGCTCGTCAATCTGGCGGAAATAGCCCAGGTGGTAGGGGTTGGCGATTTCGGATGCGGTCAGGATCGACCGCTGGGACAGGCTGGGAACGTTGTTGGCCTGGTCCGCCAGCGACCCCACCAGAATGTCTTTGGGCTGGGCGG
Source organism: Synechococcales cyanobacterium (assembly GCA_035285585.1). GTDB lineage: Bacteria > Cyanobacteriota > Cyanobacteriia > CAKZMO01 > CAKZMO01 > JAYKGU01. The sequence continues at coordinate 22,495 of JAYKGU010000213.1, read as the reverse complement.
CGAAGAATTCAAACACCGCCGCCGGTTCGGCCACCACGTAGTCCGGTGCCGGAAACTGCTCCAGCAACCAGGGGTAGGACAGGGCGATGCCCGTCAGGCCCAGGACGATGCTCCCCTGGGTGACCACGCGCCAGCGTCCCCGCTCTTTGGCCCAGCACCAGAGGGCTTCCACCACCAGGGTCAGGGCGATCGCCCCCGCCAGGGCAATCAATATTCGTAAACTGTGCTTGCTGTAGCGGTTGGGCAAATGCAGGCGAAACAGCAGGGCGTGGGCAATGAAAAACATCCCCAAAGAGGCCAGCAGCAGTTGGGGCAATAGCACCAGATTGGGGGAAAGCCGCTGCACCAGGGGCAATCGGCTCCGGCCCCAGATCAGGATGGGTACCAGACCCACGGCAAACCAGCCGTGGATTGGGAATGGGTTGCGGCACCACTCCAGGGGCAGGACGGCGGAGCGATCGTTGCAAAACCAGAAATTCCAGGGGTTGATGTGGAAAAAGTCCTTACGTCCCGTGTGCTGAAAGGTGGGCATGGTGCGGGCTTCTGCCGCAGTCGCCACCGGCCCATAATCGGAAATTTTCAGGGCGTAGGGGGCCAGCATCAGGGCCGCCGCCCCCAGTCCGGCAAGGCAAAACCAATAGTCCTGCCGATTGCGGGACAGGGCCACCCGGCCTTTTTTGACCTCGATCAGCCGCAGCACCAGCACCCCCGATGATAGAAATAGACATTGGGGATAGAACAGCCCCTGGAGCAGGATGGTGACGAGGCAGGGGAAGAGCGATCGCCGCGCCACGTAGTACAAAAACGCCAGCAGCAGCGGATAGAGGAAGGCCCTTGGGGTAGCTGAAGCCACATCGTTCACTGCCCAGAGGGTCTGGTTGAGGAACACCGCCGTGAGAAAACCGGCCAGGGGCACCGCCAGAAATTCCAGGCACAGAAAAAATCCATACCCCATTGTTAGCAGCATCAGCGGCAGGGGCAATATTTTATTGAACGTCACCGGGTCGACGCCCACAGCGGCAGCTAGCCGGTAGAGCGTGGTGTATCCGTGAGGTGCAACGGACTGGAAATAGTCCGCAATCAAGTCATTGGGAAATAAATCAGGGTCGAAAAACCGGCGCATCCAGAAAACGTGCGATCGCACATCGTCGTGAATTACGTAAGTATTTCCCAGGGGCTGCTGTAGGCCCAACTGGGCATAAATCAAGGTAACGGCGAGGCTCAGCCCCAACCAAACCATAATCCGTCCCTTGCTGCGGTGGCTAGAACTCGCGGTCGCTATCATCGCTTTCGATCGCCATTCCCCAATTTCAATGGAATTTTTTGTTTAACGTAAGTAGAACTGCATTGAAAAACGGAGGTTAGAAATTCAGATGCCATCCGTTCCAGGCAAACCACTCTGAAGCCAGACGGCACAGAACCTTCGGAGTATCATATCAGGACATCACCCCTCACGACTTCCCTGTGATATCTGTCACCGACCACTTGCGGGGCTATCACGGTAAACTCACTGAGGCCCCAGTAAGATCTTCGCCATAGCTGGCGACAAGTAGATTTACGGGATAGGTCAGCCACTGAGCTAGTCAATCCATCAAGTCTGCCGCGCCTGTCTCAGTGTTTACCGTACCTGGGTTACTTCGGGTATGAGCTTATCCCTGTTCAAGTGGTTAGAATGCGCATTTTACTAGTCGAAGACAACGTCAACAACTGCCTGCTGATCCGCGATTATCTGGGAAACTTTGGCTACGACGTATGTGGGATTTCTGACAGCCGGGCTTTTTTTACCATGATGGCGGCCTTCCAGCCCGACCTGGTCATCATGGATCTGAAAATGCCCCACGTTGATGGATTTACCCTGCTGGCGCAACTGCGGGAAGGTTGGACCGCCACCATGTTGCCTGTGATTGTGTTGTCGGCCCTCACCTTCCGTAAGCACCAGGAGCGATCGCTCCGACTGGGAGCCAATCGCTTTCTGTGTAAGCCCGTGGAACCGTCTGTCCTTTTAAGTGCCGTTCAGGAAGAGCTGGATCAGCTCTACTTTCGGCGGCGAAACTGGCCGCGAATGAACTACCCGATTGCCGCTTCCGTGGGCGAATTCTACAGGGTTTGACCTCCATGGTCTGTGTTCAAAAACTGAGCTAGTGGGCGGCAGACCGTCAAGCCATCACCATACCGCCATCTACGTTAAACGTCTGCCCAGTAATGTAGGCAGCCGCCGGATCCGCCGCCAGGAACCGCACCAGCCCCGCCACTTCATCGGGGGTGCCGTAGCGGGCCAGGGGAATGAGCTTCAAAATGTCCTCGGCTTTGACGTCCTGGGTCATGTCGGTGGTGATGAAGCCAGGGGCCACGGCGTTGCAGGTAATGCCCCGACTGGCCAGCTCTTTGGCGGTGGATTTAGTGAGGCCAATGACGCCCGCTTTAGCGGCGCTGTAGTTCGCCTGTCCGGCGTTGCCCATCTGCCCGACCACAGACGTAATGTTGACAATGCGGCCCGACTTCTGCTTCAGCATAATTTTGGCCACCGCCCGCGAGCACAGGAAGACTCCTGTTAAATTCAAATCAATCACGGCCTGCCAGTCTTCGGGCTTCATCCGCATCAGCAGCCCGTCGCGAGCAATACCGGCATTGTTGACCAGCACGTCGACCCGGCCCCACTTGTCCATCACGGCTTTGAAGCATTCCTCCACCTGATCCGCCTGGGACACGTCGGCCTGGAGGGCGATCGCCTCCTGCCCCATTTCCTGAATCTGGGCCACCACCTCATCCGCCGCCTGACTGGAGCTGGCGTAGTTGACCACCACATTTGCGCCTGCCGTCGCCAGGGCCAGGGCCGTGGCCCGACCAATTCCACGGGAGGCTCCGGTGACCAGGGCCACCCGTTCGGCCAGGGGAGAAGATGCTTCGGAAGGGGCTGCCATACTCAATACCTCTCATTAACGCTCAATGATCTTAGTACCAATCGGGTCGTCTATCGGAATGGCGTGAGTCGTGGGTCCGCAGATGGCGCAGATGACGCAGATGGGGAGTGTTAGCGAATAGTGGGCCGGAAATCTGTAGCCTGATGGACATCAGGAATAACAGGCTGCCGTAATATTCAGGAAATGTTGATGTGTTGACATTTCGTCCTTGTTTGCATACCTGTTTCCAACCCGTCTTTCCTACCGCACCCGTTGAACGTCTATGAGTGAATCGATTCAGCTTGAACCGAATCCCACGCCGCCGCCGCCTTCGGAGGATGGTGCGATCGCCCGCTATTTCAAATTTGCCGAGCTGGGCACTAACCTACGCACGGAGATTATCGCCGGGATTACCACCTTCTTTACAATGGCCTACATCCTGGTGGTCAACCCCGGCATCCTGTCGGCGGCCATCTTCCTGGAGGAATCCGGTGATCTGTTTGGCGAACTGGTGATTGCCACGGCCATCTCAGCGGCGATCGCCACCGTCGTTATGGGCCTGTCTGCTAACTATCCCTTTGCCCTGGCTCCCGGCATGGGGCTGAACGCCTTCTTCGCCTTCTCCGTCGTCCTGGGGCTGGGGGTGGACTGGCGCTTGGCCCTGGGCGTCGTGATGGTCGAGGGCATTGTCTTTATTCTGCTCACCCTGTCCAACCTGCGTTCCGCCATCATCACCGCCATTCCCAACTGCCTCAAACATGCCACCGCCGTGGGGATTGGCTTTTTCATTGCCTATATCGGCCTGTCCGGCGACCCGGAGACTGGCGGGGCGGGCATTATCCTCTCCGATGACGTAACCCGCACCACCCTGGGGGAGCTGGGCCGTCCGGAAACCCTGATGGCCCTGTTTGGCATTCTCATTACCTCAGCGTTCATTGCCCGCCGCATCAAAGGCGCGCTGCTGTGGGGCATTCTCGCCACCGCCGTCCTCGGCTGGATTCTGGGCGTGTCGCCGCCGCCGGAGGGCATCGTGGCCATTCCCCAATTGCCCGTTGACCTGCTGGGCCAGTCTTTTGTAGGGCTGGGACAGATCAGCGGCTCCAACCTGGCGAATTTGCTGGCGATTCTCTTCGTGTTTCTCTTTGTGGACCTGTTTGACACCATCGGTACCCTGTCGGGGGTGGGGGTGCAGGCCAACATGATCAACGAGCGGGGGGAATTGCCCAGGGCCAACCAGGCGCTGTTGGCAGATGCGATTGGTACCACCGTTGGGGCCGTGCTGGGCACCTCCACGGTCACCACCTATATTGAGTCGGCGGCGGGTGTGGCCGAGGGGGGGCGATCGGGCTTTACGGCGATCGTCACCGCTGCCCTGTTCGTCCTGGCGATTTTCTTCATTCCCCTGTTCTCCGCCATTCCCGGATTTGCCACCGCCGCTGCCCTGGTGATCGTCGGCGTGCTGATGGCCGGGAACGTGCGGGGCATTAACTGGAGCGACCCGGCGGAGTCGATTCCTTCGTTTCTCACCATCCTGGTGATGCCCTTGAGCTTTTCCATTGCCGAGGGGCTGGCGGTGGGCTTCATCGCCTATCCACTCATCAAGGCTTTTCAGGGGAAAGCCCATGAAATCGGTATCGCCATCTGGATTCTGGCGGCGGTGTTTCTGCTACGCTTTGTCTTGTTGGCCCTTGGTATTGCTTAGGAACGGGAATCAAATAATCTGTGCGCCTGTACGGGGTTGGCAATGCCTGTAGGGGCTTGGCAATGCCTGTAAGGGCTTGGCAATGCCTGTAAGGGCTTGGCATTGCCAAGCCCCTATCCGAGAAATTGCACTTTATTCAATTCTTATTCCTTAGGAATCAGGATTTAATAATGTGGGATAGCCGTCTCGGCTGTCCTTGAGCAGGCAAGATACCTGCCTTACAAAACCTGGGCTTTATGAAATTCTCGTTCCTTAGCGGCTCTTGTATGTCAGACCGCCGCGCCCTAGCTGATTCATTGGTTTTCCATGCCTGATTCTGTCTTCTATCCGTCGCAGTTACATTCGCTTCCGGCGCGGTGGATTACGCCGGATAGCTTTCGCCCTTACGGTCAGGTGATCGCTGCCTCCGAGGACGGTAAGCCATTCGACGAGGCCGATGCCCAGCTCGAACTGAGTCGGGGCACTCCCCGCTTCTACATCATGCGGCTGCACCAGCGGGGGCGGCGGTTTACCCGGATCACCCGTCACCAGCAGTGTACCCAGTGTTTGGGTTCCCTGGGCGGGCAGCCCTGGCTGCTGGCGGTGGCTCCCCCTGGAGATGCTTCCCAGCCGGAGTTGGGGGCGATCGCCGCTTTCCAAATCCCCGGCGACTGCTTCGTCAAACTGGCGGTGGGCACCTGGCACGCTGGCCCCTACTTCGAGCAGGATTGGGTGGATTTCTATAATCTGGAACTCAGCGATACCAACCTGGTGGACCACGATACCTGCGATCTGCGGCAGGCCTACGGGGTGGAACTGGAAATCGGCTTTCCGGCAGCATCAGGGGCGATCGCACGTTAAACTCAGGCAACGAACGGTGTGAGGTTATCCAGCATGAATGTCCTACTGGTCTATCCCCAATTTCCCAAAACCTTCTGGTCCTACGAAAAAGTTCTGGAGTTGGTCAACCGCAAGGTGCTGCTGCCCCCCCTGGGCCTGGTGACGGCGGCGGCCATTCTGCCCCAAAACTGGGCCTTTAAGCTGGTGGATCGCAACGTGCGCGAGGTGACGGAGAAGGAATGGGCCTGGGCCGACCTGGTCATTCTGTCCGCCATGATTGTGCAGAAGGAAGACATGCTGGCCCAGATCCGCGAGGCCAAGCGCCGGGGTAAGCCGGTGGCGGTGGGCGGCCCCTACCCGACTTCCATGCCGGAGGATATGGAAGGGGCGGGGGTGGATTACCTGATTCTGGATGAGGGGGAAATTACCCTGCCGATGTTTGTAGAAGCGATTCAGCGGGGCGATCGCCAGGGCACCTACCGCTCTGATGGAGAAAAGCCGGACGTCACCCAAACCCCCATCCCCCGGTTCGACCTGCTGGAGTTTGACGCCTACGACTCCATGTCCGTCCAGTTCTCCCGAGGCTGCCCCTTCCAGTGCGAATTCTGCGACATTATCACCCTGTACGGACGCAAGCCCCGCACCAAAACCCCCGCCCAGCTTTTGCGAGAGCTGGAGTACCTGTATGACCTGGGCTGGCGGCGGGCCGTGTTCATGGTGGACGACAACTTCATCGGCAACAAGCGCAACGTGAAGCTGCTGCTGAAGGAGCTGGTGAACTGGCAGCGGCAGTATGACTACCCCTTCAGCTTCACCACTGAGGCGTCGGTGGACCTGGCCAACGACCCAGAGCTGCTGGACTTGATGATGGAGTGCAATTTTAACGCCGTCTTCCTGGGCATTGAAACCCCAGATGAGGAGAGTCTGGCCCTCACCAAGAAGTTTCAAAATACGCGCAGCTCTCTCAATGAAGCCGTGGACACCATTACCCGTGCCGGACTGCGGGTGATGGCGGGCTTCATTATCGGCTTTGATGGGGAGAAAGCAGGGGCGGGCGATCGCATCGTGGAATTCGTCGAGCAAACCCACATCCCCACCACCACCTTCGCCATGCTGCAAGCCCTGCCCCACACCGCCCTCTGGCATCGCCTGGAGAAAGAAGGCCGACTGCGGGCGGGCAAAGACGGCACCATCAACCAGACCACCCTAATGAACTTCATCCCCACCCGCCCCCTGGAGGACATCGCCCGAGAATATGTAGACGCCTTCTGGCGGCTCTATGAACCGGGGCAGTATCTGGACCGCATCCACCGCTGTTTCCTGACGATGGGTGCCCCCCGCTGTCAACCGGCCTCTCCCAAGCCGCCCGACCCGGTGGACGTCAAAGCTTTGCTTACCGTCGCCTGGCGGCAGGGCGTCAAACGTCCCACCCGCTGGAAGTTCTGGCACCACCTGTTCAGCATCATGCGCCACAATCCGCCGGTCACCATCCAGTATTTGACCGTCTGTGCCCACAACGAGCATTTCATCGAGTATCGCCAGATTGTGCGCGACGAAATCGAGGCGCAACTCCAGGAGTTTCTAGCGGAGGAAGAGCGCTTAAAGCAGCAGGCGCAGGTACTGGCAGCGGCAGGCTCCGTGGTTTAGCCCCGGTATGGCTAGAGCAAACGTTGGATATATCCGCAGATGGCGCAGATGGGCGCAGATAGAGAATCGGCACTGATATGGCGTTATGCTTTCGCGTTAGGACGTTCAAGAGGTGTGGAACCCCCGCAGCGCGGGGGTTCCACACTCAAACCTTAGCCCGTAGGGCGATAGGAACGAGTTGATATCCGCAGCGAGCGAGTCACGCCCCAGTTCTACCCAGAGATGCCACCCATCCCCATAATCTGCGCAATCTGCGTAATCTGCGGATCAGCACCGTACCGCCCCAAAAAGCAATAAACCCTTTCCAGAAGAAGCCTCAAGTCGGGCGATCGCCCCTTCCTATCTTCATCCGTGCATCTCATGGAATCAAACTTTCTCACCGAGATATTCCTTCCCCTGGCCCTGTTCATCATCATGCTCGGCATGGGCCTGGGGCTAACCCTGGCCGACTTCAAGCGGATTCTCGTAGAGCCAGGGGCCGTCATTTTGGGTCTGCTTGCTCAGCTTCTTCTTCTGCCCCTGGTGGGGTTCATCCTGGCCGGGGTTTTCCCCCTCACGCCCGACCTCGCTGTGGGCCTGATCATTCTGGCGGCCTGCCCCGGTGGCCCCACCTCTAACCTGGTGACCTACCTGGCGAAGGGCAATGTGGCCCTATCCATTACGCTGACAGCCATTAGCAGCCTGATTACCGTATTTACCATTCCCTTGGTGGTCAACCTGGCGATGCAGATCTTCATGGGCACAGGTGCGGGTGAGGGAACCGCCTTACAGCTACCGTTTCTCAGCACCGTGCTTCAGATTGCGGTGATCACCCTGATTCCCGTTTCCCTGGGGATGGTGCTCCATGCTCGCGCACCGGGCTTTGCCGCCAGGGTAGAGCGGGGGGTGAAGTGGCTCTCGCTGTTCTTCCTGGGGCTGATCATTGCCGGGTTGCTGGTCAAAGAGCGGGCAAATGTCGCCAGCTTCTTTGTGCAGGTGGGGGGCGTAACGCTGGCCTTGATGGTGCTGACGATGGCCCTGGGGTACGGCATTGCCACCCTGGCGCGACTGGATGATCGCAGCACCACTGCCATCACCATAGAAGTTGGGATTCAAAACGGGACTCTGGCGATCGCCATTGCCAGTGCCCCCACCCTGCTCAACACGCCCACCATGGCCATTCCCGCCGCCATCTATTCCCTGCTGATGTTTGGGGTCAGTGGGGCCTTTGCCTGGTGGTCACAGCGTCGGTTTTCCTTCAAAGCTTTGGATCAGGCATGAGTTGGGTTTGAGTGGGGGGGCGATCGCTTCTTTACAATTTCCTAACGGTTACACCACTGCCCCCTCATTTTGTCAGACAATCAGCATTCATTCGAGTCTTTCAGCCTCGTCAGTCCTGCATCCAATCTCTGTGACTCTCAAAGCCCCAAAGAGGAAAGCCCTATGAAACGTCGGCAGTTGATCAAAACCACCACCTACGGCGCGATGGCCGCTGGCACCGCCAGCCTGGTGGCCTGTAGCCAAAACCCCGCGACGGATACGACCGCTACGCCAGGCGCAGCAGGGGATAAAGAGCTGCCCAGAATTGATTGGCAAATGGCCACCAGCTGGCCAGCGGCTCTGGATACTATCCTGGGGGGTGCCCAAACCTTTGCGGAGCGAGTCAATGCCATGAGCGGCGGACGCTTCACCATTACCCCGCGAGCGGCGGGGGAAATTGCGCCGCCCCTGGAGGTGCTGAACGTGGTCTCCCAGGGTGCGGTGCCCTGCGGCCATACCGCCTCCTACTACTACACGGGGCGCAGTCCGGTGATGGGGTTTGGGTCCAGCTTGCCCTTTGGCTTCACGCCCCAGCAGCAAAACGCCTGGCTGTATGAAGGCGGTGGGTTAGACAAGCTCCAGGAATTCTATGCCCGCACCTTCAACGTCGTCCAGTTTCCGGCGGGCAACACGGGGGCGCAGATGGGCGGATGGTTCCGCAAAGAAATCGCCTCCATTGCGGACTTGAGCGGCCTCAAGATGCGGATTCCCGGTCTGGGGGGGCAGGTGATGAGCAAGCTGGGCGTCACCGTGCAGACCCTGCCGGGGGGCGAAATCTTCCAGGCGCTGCAAACCGGGGCCATTGACGCGGCAGAGTGGGTCGGTCCCTACGACGACGAGAAGCTGGGCTTGAATAGAGTCGCTGAATTCTACTACTACCCCGGCTGGTGGGAACCCGGCACCACTCTGGAAGTGCAGATTAATCTGGACGAGTGGAACCAGCTGCCCCAGGCGTACAAAGACATCATCCGCACCGCCTCCTTTGAGGCCAATGTGGAAATGCTGTCCCGCTACGAAACCCGCAATAACGAAGCCCTTCAGCGATTGGTGGACAGCGGCGTGCAGCTCCGGGAATACAGCGGGGAAATCATGGCGGCGGCCCAGCAGGCCACCCTGGAACTGTACGAGGAATTTGCCGCCCAGGATGCCGACTTCAAGGCAATCTACGAGGACTGGCAGGGATTTCGCGATCGCGTCTATGCCTGGAGCAAGCTCAACCAGGGCAGCTTTGAGCGCTTCGTCTACGCAACTGGCTCGTAGCATGGCTCGATAGAAATCGGGGGTCAGGAGTCAGGAGCCAGGAGTCAGGAGTCAGGAGTCAGGAGCCAGGAGTCAGGAGTCAGGAGTCAGGAGCCAGGAGTCAGGAGCCAGGAGTCAGCTCCCTCCTGAATTCCGACTCCTGAATTCTGACCCCTGTCCAACCAAAATTTTCCAACCTGAGTGGATACGTTTATTGGAGCGATCGCCCCACCAGCCAGGTCACCGTCTGGGGAAACACAATCACCAGAACCAACACCGCCACCTGAATCACCATAAACGGAATGGCGCTGCGGTGGATTTCTTCCGTGCTTACAGTTTCGGGGGCAACGCTCTGGAGATAAAACAGGGAAAAGCCCACTGGCGGCGAGATAAACGCGGTCTGCAAATTCAGTGCCATCACCACTCCAAACCACACCATGTCCAGCCCCAGGGCCTGGGCGGCGGGCACCAGCAGGGGCATGGCAATGAAGCTAATCTCGATGAATTCCAGAAACACCCCCAGCAGAAAAATGGTGATGTTGGCAACCAGAAGAAAGGTGAGGTAGCCACCGGGCAGGTTGACCAGCAGGTTAGTAATCAGCGTTTTGCCGCCGAGGGCATCAAACACCAGGCCAAAAAAGGAAGAACAGATCAGAATGGTGAGTACGACGCCCGTGACCACGGCGGTGGCATGGGCCGCCTCCCATAGGAGCTTGAAGGTGAGGCGACGGTTGACCGCCGCCAGGGCGCAGGCACTCACCGCTCCCACCGATCCGGCTTCCGTGGGGGTGGCCAGCCCAAAGAAGATGCTGCCGAGGACCAGGAAAATCAGCACCACTGGCGGCACTACGGCTTTAATGACCCGGCGGAGCAGTTCGCCCCCGCCGATGCGGCGCATCTCCACCGGCAGCGCCGGAGCAACGCTGGGCTTGAAGAAGGCCAGCACCACCACATACAGGGCGTAAGCCCCGGCCAGCATTAATCCTGGAATCAGCGCCCCCAAGAACAAATCGCCAACGGAAACCCCAATCTGGTCACTGAGGACGACCAAAACCAGGCTGGGGGGCACCAGCTGCGCCAGGGTACCCGCTGCCACGATGACGCCCGCTGCCAGCTGCTTGTCGTAGCCATAGCGCAGCATAATCGGCAGCGACAGCATCCCCATAATGATCACCGTCGCCGCCACGACCCCGGTGGTGGCCGCCAGCAGCGTGCCCACCAGCACCACGGCCAGGGCCATGCCGCCCCGCAGGGGACCCAAAACGATGCCCACAGTTTCCAGTAGCTCCTCCGCCAGGCCCGATTTCTCCAGGACCGCCCCCAGGAAGACGAAGTAGGGAATGGCCAACAAGGTAAAGTTCGACATGGTGCCGAACCAGATATTGGGCAGCAGCAGCAGGCGATCGGGGTCAAAGACCCCCACGAACCAGCCGACTAAGCCGAAAACCAGCCCTGTACCCGCAAAGGAGAAGGCCACCGGGTAGCCGCTGATCAGAATAATAAAGAAGCCAACGAACATGGCGATCGCCAACCACTCGTAGCCCATAATGCTCCTTAACGGTGTGCTAATCTACCTATTCCAGCGGCGGCAGCTCGACATCATCGGGGCGCGATCGCCCCTCAATGTAGCCAAACCATACCGCCCAATACTTAATGGCCTCGGAAACACTTTGAACTAGCAGCAGCGCAAACGCCACCAGCACCATGCTTTTAATCGGCGCTCTGGGCAAGCCGTTGGCATCCGGAGACAGCTCCCAGGTGCCCCAGGTGCCATCGGGCAACAGCCCCCAGGATTGCAGGACGGGATTGAACGTCACCCACAGCCCCAGGACGCAGAAGGGAATGAGAAACAGCACGGTGCCCCAAAAGCCAATGGACGCTTTGCGGCGATCGCTCCAGTTCGTTTCAAAAATGTCTACCCGGACGTTGGATCGGTGTTTCAAAATGTAGGCAAAGCTGAGCAGGAAAGTAATCGAAAATAAGTACCACTGCAGCTCAATAAACAGATTGGACGACAGTTTCATTCCTAGAAATCGACCGATATAGCGGGCTACTACGTTATAGAAGCCCACTGCAATTGTGATTAAAATTAACCCGTTCAAGATTTTGCCGATGGGTTCGATCAAGGCGTCAATGGCGGAGGAAGTTTGGAGCAGCCGCCGAATAAAACTTGAATTGATCAATGTCTAAACCTTTTTCTGCATGGCGATCGTTTGCGTTGATAATATCAGGTTTAGACATCCCAATTCCCATGACCGTCCTATCCCTCAGCGCCACCGCTGAAGTAGTTGTTCCAGAAGCGGCTCGACGATCTCCTGCCCCAAAAGCTGATCGCGCCACCGTTGGGGAATGGCCGTAACCCCATCCCGCAGTCCCGCAATCCCGCCTGCCACACAGGCTGTTGTATCGGTGTCGTGGCCCAGGGCGATCGCCCGCTTCACTACTAGCTCATAACTGGGAGCGGTCAGGGCATAGCGGGCCGAGTGGAGGCAGTCCACCACATAGCCAGTGCCCTCCCCCTGGGGCGGATCGTCGGGGCGGATGGTGTTTTCCAGCTCCATGCGTTGGGGCGATCGCGCTGGATAGAGGTACCGCAGCGTGGCCACTGCGGCGGCCCAGGGATGGGGGTCTTCGTGCAGGACATAACGTGCCCACAGGCAGTAGAGGGCGCAGCACACCTGGCAGGTTAATGCCCCGTGGGTGGTGCGCGACTGGAGATGGGCGGCTTCCACCAGTTCGGCGTCGCTGCCCTGATGCCAGAGCACCAGGGGCAACACCCGCATCAGAGAACCATTGCCCTTGGCGTTGGGATTAATGGCCCCGGCTTCCAGGATGGGGGTGCCATTGGCGATCGCCCCCAGCACGCGGGCAGTGTGCCCCCCCACGTCAAAAACTCGATTGGCGATCGCCAGATAGCCCCGCTGATACCAGTTCAGAAACCGCTGCCCCAGATCGTCGGGGTCTACCCGTCCGCAGTCGAGCAGAGAAGCCAGCAGGCAGAGGGCCTGTGCCCCGTCGTCTGACCAGGTGCCGGGGGCGATGCCGGGATAGGTGCGGCGAAAGTCGGCGGGTGGCGTCATCTCGATCTGGTCGAGGGGGGGAATGCTGTCGGGCGACGTAAATTCATAGGGCACGCCCACGGCATCCCCAATCAGCAGCCCCAATAATCCACCTGTAATTTGGTCTTGACGTGCGATCATAACTTCTCCGAATTAACGCAGAGGAATAAGTAGAACTGCATTGAAAAACGAAGGTTAGAAAACCGGGGGAGCGCCCCACCGGGGCGCTCCCCCGGTTTTCTAACATAAATTTAATTGTGCTGACCTACTTACATATAGAATTTGTAGAGCAGATCTCCATCAGCGTTGCCCTATGGTTGCAAGCCCTTATCCCCGTGACATGGTCGGCTATGGTCAGCAGCCGCCTGATCCAAAATGGCAGAATAATGCCCGCCTCGCCATCCAGTTTGTTATCAATTATGAAGAAGGCGGCGAGAGCTGTATCCTGCATGGGGATGGGGCCTCTGAGGCGTTCCTCTCAGAATCGGTGGGGGCGGTGCCTCTGCCCGGAGCACGCAACCTGAACATGGAGTCGATTTACGAGTATGGCAGCCGCGCTGGATTCTGGCGGCTGTATCGGCTGTTTACCCAGCGATACATGCCAGTGACGGTGTTTGCCGTAGCGATGGCGATGATGCGCAACCCCGAGGCGGTGGCGGCCATGAACGAAGCCGATTGGGAAATCGCCAGCCACGGCTATCGCTGGATTGACTATCAAAACGTCGATGAAGCCACCGAACGGGAGCACATCCGCACCGCCATCGACATTCACAGCCAAATGGTGGGCACCCGCCCCCTGGGCTTTTATCAAGGCCGGATCAGCCCCAATACGCGGCGATTAGTGGTAGAAGAGGGAGGCTTTCTCTACGACGCCGACAGCTACGCCGATGACCTCCCCTACTGGGTCTACGACTATGGCAAGCCCCACCTGGTAATTCCCTACACTCTCGATACCAACGATATGCGGTTTGCCACTTACCAGGGCTTTAACTCTGGGGATCAGTTTTTCACCTATTTGCGGGACGCCTTTGATGTCCTGTATGCGGAGGGAATGGAGTCGCCCAAGATGATGAGTGTTGGCCTGCACTGTCGGCTGGCGGGGCGACCGGGACGGGCGGCGGCTCTGGCCCGATTTCTCGACTACGTGGAAGGGCATGAGCATATTTGGATCTGTCGTCGCCTGGACATTGCCAAACACTGGTATCAACACCACCTGCCGGAGGAGATGGGCTGAGCGGAACAACCCCAACTCTCGCTAGAGGTAGATGAACTTCCAGAAGAGCCGCTCCTATAATCCTGCCATCTACTTCAAAAGGCACTTTAAACCAGATTGCAAAGTCCGGAATGCTTGACCATGAGCGCGACTCACGGGTCGGCTTTGCCGATGCTTAGCAGGGGTTTGAAATGCCTGACAATGTCGTTTTACATGGGGCAGGTTTTCAACAGCATGAATATCATTATCTGGATCATTGTCGGGATCATTGTCGGGGCGATCGCCAAAGCTATCTACCCTGGTCATCAGGGCGGCGGCATTCTCAGTGCGCTGATTCTGGGAATAGTTGGCTCATTCATCGGCGGCACCCTGGCCACTTTGATTAATACGGGCACATTAGCGATCGCCTCAACCGGCATCAATGTTTTGGGGATTATTCTGGCGATCATTGGAGCGCTCATCGCCATCTTTATCTGGCAGCAGGTCGCCAAGCGGGCGTAGGGCCTGTGCGGTCAACGTAAAATCTTCATCTATAGGGGAGTAATATTCCTCCCATCAAGGGCACCGATCGCCTTCAATCGGTGCCTTTTGTATGGCTTTTTGGGCGGATAGGCACCAGGGACGCGGATTTAAGATCCTAGGCGGGGTGGGACGATTGCCTAGAGCATCTCTCCCTGAACCCGTTCGAGATTTCGCTTGTACCGGGCGATCGCCTGCTTGGTCGCTTTCTTGACCTCATCAGAAGGAGCCTCCCCCGCCGCCTCCAGGCTAGCCAGGGCAGCATGGGCCGCCTCCTGCTTTTTCAAAAGCCGCCCCATGCCAGGGGGAGCCGGATCCAGCGCCACCAGTGCCTCAACCTCCTGATCCATAGCTTCGATTTCGGCGGCGGCGGTGCTGGCCACCAGATCACCGGTCGCTTCATCCGTCATCGCGGGAGGCTCTTCCACCGTACCGCCTTCTGCCGCACCGATGGTAGAATCTTCTACCACTTCGGCATCAGCAGTCGAGGACTGGCCCTCGGTTTGCGCAGAGGGCTGGCTACAGGAAACCAGTAAGCTACTGGACAGGGCAATTGCCCCAGCGATCGCAAGCGGTAAACGCCTTTTCATAGACCTCGTCTTACCCTCAAGAAAGTTGGTGGAAAACCCCGATCGAAATCAAGCAAGACTTACGCAGTTAGGCGGCTCTATGGAAGTACAGCCTCCACAAAACCGCCCAGAACTCCAGGACGGCGTACGCAGTGCGTAAGTCTTATCGGGGTTTGAATTTGCAGAATTTGATTGTACGGAATGCAACTGCCCACGGCGCAGGCATCACCGGATGCAATTGCAGAGAATTGACCTATTCAGCGGGGGGAGTTTCAGCTTCGGGAGCAGCTTCTTCCGTTTCAGCAGGAGCTTCTTCCTCGACCTCACCACCACCCGAGCAAGCAGACAGAACGACTGGAGCCGCCAGCGCAAACAATACCAGCAGCAGAGACATGGGCTTGAAAACGATTGATTTCATGACTAGCACCTTTTCCATGTAATACATGGCAGAATCTATCACGTTGATTGCACTAGACGCAAGCCATCCACAAAAAGTTTCCCCAGGTGCCGACAAAATGCCGCAAAGACTGCTCCTGACTGGCCTGCCGCTTTTAGTGGCGATCGCACAGAAAAGTACTTTCAGGGAAAAACGCGTCCGGAAAAACCTTTGGGTAAAAACAAATACAGGGTGGAGATGGACTTAACCGGATAAATTTTGATAAAGTCAGGAGGGTACCGAATTCGGTGTATTACTATAACTTTCACAGGCGTAGCCCCCAATGCCGCTGATGCCGTTAGCCAAACGGTGGCCCTGGTGCTCTGCCAGAGCTGAGCTTTTGAAAAAATTGTGCGGACTGTTTCCAAAAGCAAAAACTGGCAAAGCGTTCGTCAGGCAACGCGATATTGACCTTGAACCATCGAGCACATGGCAAAGAAGCTAAAGCGCCGGAAAGATGGCCGATTTCAGCCCAAATCTGATGAAGATCGCAAAGTGCGAAGCATCCGGGCGACCGATTCGGCATGGGAGTCTCTGGGGGATTTAGCCGAATCCCACAACATGTCACGGGCTGACCTGGTAGAGCAACTGGTGCAGGACGGCAGCCTGAGCTGCTTGCAGGGGCTGGATGCGCTCTCCAACTGGATCGAACAATTTCCAGACGCCAACCCCCTACAGGGGCAAGAATTGCCAGAGACGGAGCCGATTCCCTCCCTGGAGCCGATTCAAGAACTGGTGCAAAAGCTCGAACCCATTCAGGAACTGGTGCAAAAGCTTGAACCTATTCAAGAACTTGCCCAAAAGCTCGAACCCATGCAGGAACTGGTGCAAAAGCTTGAACCCATTCAAGAACTTGCCCAAAAGCTCGAACCTATTCAGGGGGTTACCACTTTGCAAACCATCAGCAAGGATGTACAGGTGATCCGGGGCATTGCCCAGGACATTGAAACGCTCCATGCCCAAAAGGGAGCTTTGACCCTTGCCCAAAAAAGAGCGATCGCCCTGAAGCTGCTTGACCAATTCCTGGAAGCAACCGGCAGTCTTTCAGGCACCGTTACAGAGGCCCTAGAGGGAGATGGTTCCGCCGCCGGTGAAGGTGGCCCCACCCTCTCCCAGTTTCGTCACTGGCTAGAGCGGCAGACGGAAGCGCCCACCTGAAGCTCACCTCCTACGGCCTGTGCTGTTCGTAGTCTTCGGAAGATTGGGGGTCAAGCTCCCAGCGCTTGTCGTCGCGCCGTTCCAACATACCGCGACCGTTGACGGGCTTCCGGTCGGGGATGTCGGTGCCCATGGATGCTCCCAAGTTCTCCACAATGTCCTGATCAGGGGTGGGAGTGGTTCCCCCCACAGCTTCTTCTCCCAATACTTCAGCCTGGTACTGGTTGGTGTAAATATCACCGCCCGTGGTAGACTTATCTAATTGGGCCTGGTCATACAACTCATTAGATCGGCGACCAGCCCGAGTATCGCGGTCATCAATGCCCTGAAGTACTGCCTCCGGATGGGACAAGGTGTTACCCACGTTAGCGCTATTCTGCAAACTCTCATCACTCATCTCGTTGTCAGAAGGCTCTTCTCCAGAAAGATCCAGCAACGTCTCGGCTGAGTTGGACGGATCTACCGGGGCAGCATCGGGCGGATTGGTGCTGGCTTTGGTGGGGTTGTTGTCCATCGGATGGGGCCGCTTTGCCATGTCAACTCTTTCCTTGCTTCGTCGCTACAAAGTCATTTGTCGAGCATAAGGTGGCGATCGCCCCACTTTCATCCCCACTCTGGTAGAAATTGCCCAGAGATTGCCCCATAAAAGCACACTGCTACTTATCGATAATGGAATACCAATATTATGAATTCCAGGCGATCGATCGCCCCCTAACCAGCGCTGAACAGGACTATGTGCAAAGTTTATCAAGTCGGGTGAGACCCACGGCTACGGCGGCTGTTTTTACCTACAGCTACGGAGATTTTCCTGAAAGCCCATTATCAGTTTTGGAGAAATGCTTTGATGCCATGCTTTATATGGCGAATTGGGGAAGCCACCAATTAGCGTTTCGTTTTCCAAAATCAGCGGTCAATGTCGCTGCATTAGAGACTTATTGCATTAACAACGTCATTGAGGTTTCTACCACCGCAGAGCATGTAATCCTCAATATTGAGATTCACGCAGAAGGTGGTGGCTGGATTGAGGAAAGTAATAATTGGCTCAGTGCCTTGCTCCCCCTGCGCCAAGCTATTCTTCAAGAAGATTATCGGATTTTATATTTAGCCTGGCTACAGGCGGCGGCAGTCTCTGAATATTTAGATGAGAACGCCCAAGAACCACCTGTTCCGCCTAATCTACAAAAACTCAGCACGGCGCTCCAGTCATTTGTGGATTGGCTAGAAATAGATCCGGATTTAATCACAGTGGCAGCACAGGTTAGTCCAATACAAGAGGCTCCCAAAGAACCTTTCAGAGACTGGGTCAATCATCTCTCAGAAGAAGAAAAAACACGGCTTTTGCTGGAAATTGTTGAAGGAGACTCAGTAACTGCTAACAACCTCCGGGCGCATTTACGTCGAAAGTTCGCTAAAGCTCCTGAACTACCCTCTTCATCTGGTGATGATCGGCGCAGCTTTTCAGAGTTAACGGCCTTAGCCGATCAGCAACGTTCAGAACGGCAGGCACAAGAAGAGGCATTGGCTAAAGCCAAGCGTCTTAAATATTTGGAATCCTTGAAACCTCAAAAAGCTCGAATTTGGGAGACAGTCAAAGCGCTAATTGCCCGCAAGCAGTCACAACCTTATGAGCAGGCAGTCCAGCACCTGGTTGACTTACGGGATTTAGCGGCCCTGGAGGGAGACTTAGCGACCTTTCAAGCTCGAATTCGGCAAATGCAAGACGATTATTCTAATCGTTCGGGTTTGTTGAGACGAATGCGTGCGGCTCAGCTCTTGAAACAGGAGAACTAGTGGGTCATGTCCGTGTCGAATAACCTTTAAGAGCCAATTTGTCTATTGTCCATATCCACCAAAATCATCATGGCACCAGAGAGTAGTAAAATTACTATTGAATAAATCTTGAGACAAATTTCAAATAACGTTACGTTTTCTCATTTATGCTAACTCCGAGCGATCCAACTGTGGCTGATGTAATGACCTCCGACCTGATCACGGTTGGTCCGGAAGCTCCCTTGGGGGAAGCGATTCGCCTGCTGGCCGAAAATCGCATCAGTGGCCTGCCCGTCATCGATCGAGATAATCGCCTGGTGGGTGTTATCTCAGAAACCGACCTGATGTGGCAAGAAACCGGCGTCAGGCCGCCCGCCTACATCATGTTGCTCGACAGCGTCATTTACCTGGAAAACCCTGCTACTTACGATCGCGAACTTCACAAAGCGCTGGGGCAAACGGTGGCAGAAGTAATGACCAAGGAAGTAGTCACCGTGATGCCCGATAAACCGCTACGAGATGCGGCTCAGATCATGCACAAGCGGAAGATTCACCGGGTCATTGTTGTAGATGAAGACAAAACCGCCATTGGCGTGCTGACCCGTGGTGATATTGTCCGCTTTATGGCGTCGCAACAGGCTTAGGGCTGTCACTGTAAACTGCTAACTTCTCGCACCTGGTTCACTGACAGTTTTTGAACAAAGCTAGCCCTATTCGCTGCTGGCCCCACCCACCGCTGGAGAAGATCACCATGGATGTCACGCCTGAATCGGTCAAAACCCTGCTGGAATCTGAGGATTACGGCGATCGCCTCAGTGCTGTCAATCAAATGCGCTACCTCGATGTCGCTGCCGCCTTTGAGCTGATTCAACTGGCGATCGCCGACATCAACCCCCGCGTGCGCTACGCCGCGGTCAGCCAGCTCTCCTCCTTGGGCAGCCAGAACATAGCCGCCACCGAACGTATTTTGAGAAATTGCCTGCTCCGCGATGCCGACCCCGATGTGCGGGCCGCCGCTGCTGACTCTGTCGGTGCGCTCAAGCTCACCAGTGCCTTCGACGACCTGCAGGTGCTCTATGGGGGAACGTCTGAATGGCTGGTCAAGTTTAGCATTGTCGCCGCCCTGGGAGAACTGGGCGACCCCAGGGGGTTTGAAATTTTGGAAGACGCGATCACCTCCGATAACGAACTCATTCGCACCGTTGCCATTGGTTCTCTAGGAGAGTTGGGCGATCGCCGCGCCATCCCCATTCTGATCTCCTATGCCAGCAGCGACGATTGGCAGATTCGCCATCGGGTGGCCCAGGCTCTGTCGCGCATTGGCGGCACCGAAGTTGAACCAACCCTCCAGACGCTGGCCGCAGACACCGCCGCCCCCGTCGCCCAGGAAGCAAAAAGCTATCTCACTGGCCACTAGGGCCAACCCCTGTCCTGTGGGGGTCTCCGCTTAAAGCAGGACGAAATTAGCGAGACAGTGGGACTTAGCGCGCCCCACAGTCCTACCTCAAGTTAATACCCCGCGAACAGACGATTCTTGGAGGCTTTGATTGGGCTATGTTACAATCGGTATAGAGAGCTATTCAGCCTGCTGATACAGCATAGGCCCTACCAACTTTCACACGGTACCTGAACCATGGTACAGGCTTAAAGTTCTTGAAACATCATTTAGCTATTGTCTTGTGAGGTCTTCAAGTGATCGCCATCGCCTTGCGTCCCAGTACTGGTCGCAAATGGGGTACTGTTAGCTTTGCCTCCACCCTTCACCTCTGTCCAATTCTCGACTTACTCTTAGTAGATGTCCCAGAAAGACTCCAATCTGAAATTCGCCTTGGGCTACAGGAAGCGCTCGTCAACGCAGCAAAGCACGGCAATAACTTAGATCCAAATAAAACAATTGCGGTTCAGTTCTTCTTCGTTGGTAACCAGTACTGGTGGATTATATCCGATCAGGGGTCAGGTTTTTTAGACGACCTACCAGAAATATCTGAACAGTGCCAAAATGTACCGTTCGAGTCCCAAGAGCGGGGACGCGGATTATACATTCTAAATCAGGTGTTTGACAAAGTCCAGTGGGATCGGGGAGGAACGGAGCTGCGCCTCTGCAAGCAATTTCCCACTCCTTCCCGACTTTCGCCCCGTCGTTAGCTAGGATCGGATTAGCTCCCGCAAAAGCTTTCGCAGGGCATCTTGCAAAAGATTTCACACAAAAATGTCCGGGCGGCGATTCCTTGCAACTCTCTCCTGAACCCCTCAGCCATAGCTGAATAGGGCTTTAGGATCGATATGAGTGGTTGCTTGGTGCAAATTTATCCGCACCGGCTATTTTTGTCTGCAAGGTGTCGATCTGAGATTGTCTTTTGTTTCAATTCTTATCCCGTCTTAGTTTGTCTTAATAGTTAGCGAGTATCAGCGATGAAAAGCCCGTCTTTAATTGCGACCTCATCGGTCGTTTCCCTGGTTGCAATAACTTTCCTGGCTGGTGTGGCCACTATTCAACGGGCGATCGCCCAGGTTCCTGCTTCCTCTGCTCGTGTAGAAGAACTGGTGACCCTATGTCAAACAGTTGGCTCTGATTCCCGTCTGGCGTGCTTGCTGGAGCAGTCCAATCGCCTGAATCAGGCTAAAAACCTGGCCCGTCAGCGGGGCGAGCGAGATAACGGTGGCATCACCCTCATCGAAACCGAACCGTCGATGCACGGCACCTCCGCCGAGTCACCCTACACCATTAACGTGGACGGTGGCGTTACCCAGTACGTCTTCACCTTCCGTCTGCGCCCCCGCGCCACCACTGACTATACCCAGGAGGCCCAGGTGGCAGTGCTCTATGACGAGCAGGGCAACCAGTGGGATATCGACACGGTTTATAATCGGGCGATCGCCCCTACCCCCTGCTCCTTTGCCAGCGAGCTGCAGAACAGTTGCTTCTAATCGGTAAGGTGGGCATTGCCCACTTAATCTCTGACTAGGTGCGGGTGGCCTCTTTAGCTAAAAGGGCCTGTTTGCGATCGCGCCCCCACCGATAGCCCTTCAGGCTGCCATCGCTGCCTACCACCCGATGACAGGGGATGGCGACGGCGACTGGGTTTCTGGCACAGGCCTGGGCCACAGCCCGCACGGCTTTGGGGTTGCCCATCTGCCGTGCTACCTCCCCATAGCTCAGTGTGGTGCCGGGGGGAATGGTTTGCAGCAACTGCCATACCCGCCGCTGAAAGGCGGTTCCCTGAATATCCAGGGGCAGGTCGGCGGCAGCCTGGGGGGTTTCAATCAGGCAAATCACCTGCTCAACCCAGGTTTCAAAAGCGGCATCGCCCTGGCAAAACTGGGCCTGGGGAAAGTCGGCCCGGAGCTGGGCAGTGAGCGTTTCAGCCGTATCCCCCAGGGCGATCGCGCAAATTCCCTGGGCCGTTGCGGCTATCAGCACCAGGCCCAGCCAGCAGGGGCAGATGGCAACGCGCATCTCCGTTCCCGGTGCCCCCTGTCGGAATTGGCTGTGGGTCATGCCTAAAAGCGCGGTGGATTGATCGTAGAAGGTGCTACTGGCGGCAAATCCGGATTTGTATATGGCTTCGGTCACGGTGGGATGCTCCTGTAAATGGTGGCGAACCTGTTTGGCGCGGTGGGCAGCGGCATACTGTTTGGGTGTGACGCCAACAATTTTTTTGAACAGCCGCTGAAAGTGATAGGGACTCAAACCTGCCTGCTGGGCCAGGGTCTGGAGCGAGGCGGGTTCTTCAGCTTCCTCAATGAATCGGCAAATACGGGTCATCGTTTCGACCTGTGCGCCATCGGGGGACACGCCGTTGGGTTGACAGCGCTTGCACGCGCGAAACCCTGCGGCTTCGGCGTCATGCGCCACCGTGAAAAAGAGGACATTGTCGCGGCGGGGCAATCGGGATGGGCACCCTGGACGGCAGTAAATTCCGGTGGTTTTCACGGCGTAGACGAAGCTGCCCTCGGCGGCTGAGTTGCGGTCTACCAGGGCTTGCCAGCGTTGGCCGTCTGACCAAAATCATTGGGATTCAAGCTCCGCCCTTCCAAGGCGGCTTTGGTTGCGGACGTACTCTATCAGCACCGCCAGCGGCGCACCGCCAACGGAACTAGCTGAGTAACTGGGACTCCATAGCGCCTCTCGTCCTTTTGGTTTTTTCAATCCAGCTTGTCCGTA
>JAYKGU010000212.1:0-6920 GCA_035285585.1 Synechococcales cyanobacterium | reverse complement strand
ACTATCGCGAAGGCACCCCATTAGGCGAGCGTGTTAAGAACATCGGGGAAGGGGTGCAAGATACCCTTGAAGACGTTGGCAAGGATCTTGACCCGACCAACCCGAATGTGCCCCGTGACGAAATCCGTGACATTGGCAGCCGCAACGCCCGCAACATTCTCCAGAGCGGCAGGAAAGGCATCGAGCGCACGGCAGAGAATGCCAGCGATACTGCAACGAGAACCAGCCGTGAAGCTGCTAAAGAGGCCGATCGTGCACTGCAAGACGCTACGGGTACGAGCAATCGGGTCGTGAAGCAAACCCAGCGGGCCGCTGAAGATACCAAGGATGCCGTTGGCGATACGCTCAATGATGCGGCCAAGAATGTCCGTCGCAGCGTTAAGGATGCAGCAGACGCTGCCACCCGGTAGTTAGATAAAGTTTATTTGTCCCAAAGTACCGTAGGGTGGGCATAGCCCACCTTATTTTTTGCTAAAAACGGAGTCGGGGCCAAGCATCCAGGCGTACTGCCGCCATGCTTAGCCCCGACCAAATTTATGCCTATCGTGTGAGGTTACAGCGTCTGTACGGGCTGCTGCTGTTCAGCCTGTTGGCGATCGGGGCTGGACGGGGTGTAGGTTAAGTGGGACACCACCAGAAAAACCACCAGGCCGATGATGGGGCAGATGAGGGTAGGAAAGCCATCAAAGGCGGGGGTGAAGATTGGGTTGGGGATGTAGAGCAGGGTGTTTTCTGCGCCAAACATGGTGGGCATCAGGGCAAACATCGTCAGGCGGGTGAGTGAGCCGACGATAATACAGGCCAGTGCGCCCTGGCGGGTGGCTCTTGGCCAGAACAGGCCTCCTGTAAGGGGAACCACCAGCCCCGCAAAGCCCAAATCAAAGGCCAGCAGCAGCAAAACGCCCGTTTGGGGAATCTGGACGGCAAAAAAGATGCCCATCACGGTGATGACGATCGCCATCAGGCGGGTGATTAGCAGCAGTTTGTCGCCTCCTGGCTGGTGCTGGGAGGTGGCGTGACGAATGCCCAAGATATTGTGGGCCAGCACGGATGAAGTGCCCAGAATGGCTCCGTCCCCGGTGGAGAGGGAAGCCGACAGGATCGCGGCAATGATGATCAGCCCCAGGAAGGGGGGAATGACGCTTTGCAGCAGGGAGAACAGAATGGGGCCATCGGGCGTGATGCCCGCCTGCTCCAAAATATCCCCAGCAGAGAGGGCCACGATCGAGAAGGGAACGCCGATGATGATGGTTCCAGCACTGCCTATAAAGCAGGCCCGCTGGGCGGTTTCGGGGCTGTCGGCGGCAAATACACGGGCCATGAAGTCAATGGCGACGATATCTCCCAAGCCCAGGGCGAGAATGGTGGCCCAGTTGATGGCTGCGCCTGCTTCTGGGGCCGTTAGCTGCTCCAGCGCCAGTGGCCCCATGCCGTCGGGAATGGTCAGGCCAAAGTTGGCACCGATAAAGCCGATGAGAACCATGGATCCTAAAAAGGCGATCGCCACCTGAATGGCATCGGTGTAGGCAACGGCAAATAGGCCACCCGATACGGTGTAGGCAAACACCAGCACCGAGATCAGCGTTACGCCTCCGAAGTAGCTGGTTCCTAGAAATGTTTGAAACAGGTAGCCCCCTGCCACCAGGTTGCCCGCCAGCAGAAATGCGAAGCTCAATACCATAATGATGGAGGCGATAAACTCGGTGGTGCGTCCGTAGGTGACCCGGTAAAAGTCGGGCAGGGTGATCAGCCGCATGCGGTTGAGGGGCTTGGCGTAAAACAATCCGGTGAGAAACAAGCAGAGCGCCAAACCGATGGGCAGGGATGCGCCCGCCCAAAAGCCAAACGCTGCAGATAGGTCGGTGTTGCCTAAGGTGGCGTTGGAGTCAACAGACTGCGCCATCAAGGTGGCGGCGGCCAGGGGCAAAACGAGACCCCGCCCTGCCACTAAAAAGTTGACGCTATCGCCTTTGATACGCTGGGAAGCCCAGATCCCCACGCCTAATGTGCCCAGGAGGAATAGAATAATTCCCCAAAACAAAATTTTGTCTTCCATTGCCAGTACTTCCACTTTTATAAAACCGGGGTTCCCGCTTAAAGCGGGACAAGACTAGCGGAAAAGTGAGGCGCGCTGCGCCTCACTTCCCCGCCTTAAGTTGATACTCTCCGAGGCGCTTAGCTGGAAAATACAAAAGCCCGAGAAAAACCGACATTCCGCCTTAGCGGCTTGCCAATTTCTCCCGGGCTTTTATCCCGCCGTGTACCAGATCGGGGTTGCTAGAAGCAGCTCGATCAGGCTGCACCTCTCGAACCAGCCACCTGGGCGATCGCCCAGGCCGGAACCCTAGATGCACTTGTTTTGACATCTGCAAAGTCGCCTGAGTCAAGTAGGCTGATGCGACTCCCTAGTCCTGTTAAGCTAGGTTTTAGCAAGACTCAGGCGTTTAAAAAGTATTTGAGGTTACGAACGGGAATGATGTCTGGGAACCCTGACATTTAAGGCTGTATCAATTACTACGGTAAATACTGAACCAGGCAGACTGCTGGCATCTAAACCCAGGCGATTCGTGATGTCAGTCACAGCTAACCCTTGAGCAAAATCTCAACTTTGAACCGGTGACATCACTTTCCGTTAACAGGAAGTCCGTCATGATAGGAATATCCCGAATTCTACGGACGCGTTTTCACGAACACGCATCCAACTTTCATAGTCTTCTTCATGGTCACCGACCGGGATTCCAGGGCTGCATCACCATAAACTACCGAAACATGGATTCTTCTTATGGTGTCCCCTTCGACTGCTGCGTGCGAGCAGCTTTCACACAAGTACGATTTTTCTCGACTCACTGAACAGGTTCACCAGGGGCTGAAGGTCGCTGAAACCCGATCCGCCCAGTGGCAGAGCCGCCTGAACCTTCTGGGGGTGTTGCTCACAGTCGAGGTGGCTTGCAACCCTCAGATATCTAAGACCGACGTTCGTCCGCTAAATGTTCCCGTCAGTCCTGAACTATCCCACGCAGATCCGATCTCGTCCCTGCGCCAGCAGGACGTACAGGCCATGCAGTCCCTCTTTGACCGGGAGGACATTCGGGATATTGAAGAAAATATTCAACGACGCCTGGAGACCCTTTGCCCTGAGCCTTGCTGGGATGAAGAACCCTACGAATTTTTACGCGACTATTTGTAGGAAGGTTGCAGGCTAACGGTAGGGCTGGAACAGGGCCAGATCCTGCCAGTAGGGGGTGAGGACTGGGGGTTTGATGTCCCCCAGGCGTTGTCCCTGCTGCAGTCGGGCCTGAACATAGGCTGTCGTGGGGGCTTGTGCCCGAAAGAGCCGGGGCGGACGAAGCTGGCCCATCCGGCGGGCGTAAGCGTATTGGGGATTGGTGGACAGTCGCTGGTCGAGGTGCGGCAACAGCATGGGGGCGATCGCCCCATCACAGTCCTGACCATCCACCACCAGCACGTAGTGGGGGTGTTCCTGCAAAGCGGGCACCAGCAGCATGAAAGCCCCCAGGGCATACTGCGGTTGCAACGCGCGGAACTGTTGAAGGACAAAGGCTTCCGTTAATTTCTCACCGCAGAGATCGCTGGTCACGCCAGCCCGTCCCACAAACTCCAGCAGCGGGGTTTGCTGGTGCCAACCTACTAATCGGACGCGATCGCCCAGATCATAGCGATACAGTCCAGACGGGGTGGTGATGACCACGCGATAGTCTTGCCCCATTTGAAGCTGATGGCAAAGGTGGGGTGTCTCTGCTGCGTCCAGAAATTCATAAAAGCCGCTGCGAATGGCCAGCACCGGGGCCAGACAGCCCACCTGCGGCAGGGTGACCACCCCTTCGGTGGCCAGCAAGCCTTTGCCCTGAATCCACAGACTGGGACAGTGGGACTGGATCTGGGGAAGAAAGGCATGGGCGGCGGCGCTGGTCCAGCAGCTCAGGGTATCCAACTGGGGCCAGAGGTGGGAAAGGTTGAGGGAATGGTGGGTGAGGGCGGCTTTGACTGCGGCGGCTCGAACCGGCTGGGCCGGGAGGGTCGGGGTGCCGTGGTACAAATCGTGCAGGAGGCGATCGCCCGACTTTTGAATTTCCTCCACGAACTGAAGAAGAAAGGTAGGACTCCACACCGAAATAAAGCTCAAATCGGCGGCGGCCAGCAGGTGCAGGACGGTTTGGTAGCGCCAGTGGTCAACCTGGGCGATCGCCCCCAGATGGGCTGGAACCGCCAGCAGTTCCCCAATCCACGCCCCCACCTCGTCGCCAAAGTAGGCGGCATCGCTGGCCAGCCCAATGGGAATTCCCCCTAGGGTGGTGGTGGGCTGGCGGGTGGCGGGACTGATGGCCCAGTAGGTGCGCCCCTGCTGAATGGCGGGACGGTGGGTAATCAAGTCTCCCAACCAGGTGAAGATCCCCCGCTGAAAGCTTTGAATCCCAGACTGGGTGTAGGGAATCAGCTTCGCGCCCTGGGTGCTGCCGCCCGTGAGTTCAAAGGCGATCGCCGGTTCTGCGGTCAGCACCTTTGGCTCCCCCGCTGCCGTTCGCCGAATCCAGGGGAGCAGGTCGTCGTAGGTGTGGATAGGCACCCTTTGGCGAAAGGTGTGGTAATCGGGGATGGTGGAAAATCCATAGGCTTGACCCACCACCGTCTCCTGGTTCGCTTGCAGAATGGCTTGCAGGATTTGCTGCTGGGTTAATTCAGGCTGGGCCAGGGCGGATTGGAAGCGATCGCGCTCGGCCTGGGTCGCCCGCTGAAACCGCTGCCAGTAGTGGCTGGGAGGATACTTCATACCCACTATTCCGCCGTCCACCAGCGGCGACCGACGATGACCTGCTGCACACTCAGGCAGACAACCACGACCCAGGTGGCAATCAGGATTCCGGCATACTGGCTTTCTCCCGGCACGAAGTACACCGGATTGCTCCCCAGATGGACGTTTCGCAGCATATAGCCAGCGAAGTAGATCTCCACCAGAAACATGCCGCCTGTGACCATCAGGTTTTGGTAGAAACTGGTTTCGAGCGAGGAAAAATGGGGCGATCGCCCCTTCACCCACAGCAGCAATCCCCCAATCAGCACCGCACTGAAGGCGTCGTGACTAATGCCCCAGTAGGGATGCCAGGCGTGGCTACCGTACATCATCCACAGTTCGGCGATCGCCCGCAGCACCATGTTGCCCCAAACAATGCCGTAAGCAAGGCGCAAGGGATGGGAGAGGCGGCGATCGGCGGCCAGCAACGGCGGCAGGGCATACCAGAACCAGAGGGCCGTTGCCAGCCAGAGCAGTTTGGGCAGGGCGATGGTGCCCCCAATGGCGTCGCCGCTATTTTGCTGATGGTAGAAGATGGCTCCGCTGATGACCAGAAAGGCAATGAGCAGGCAGTAGGCCCAGCGGAGGATGGTTGCGGGAGCTGGATGGGACAGGTTCATAGGCGCATCTCTACCTGATGTTCAATGCCCGCTGGCGGGGGGGCGGTTTGGGTCTGGATGGCGTGTCGCCACTTGCGAATGTAGGGGGCCAGCAAATCGGCGGGAATGAACCGATAGCAGGGCTGGCCAAAGCGATCCACATTAGCCTGCTGCTGATTCAAAATCTCCACGTCCTGTTGAATGATGCGGCGAGAGAGGGGGGCAAAGAACAGGCGCACCAGCCGCCCCCAGGGCACTTTGAAGTTGATTACGGTGTAGACTTCGGTTTCCGTGTCGCTGATGGGGGTGCAGGCGGACATGATGATGTAGTGGCGCTGGTCAGAGAATTGGTAGTCTACCCGGCTGGTGGCGGGGGCGATGAAGCGATCGCAGTGTTTCATCTGGCTGCGCTTGCGGCTCAGCAACCACCACACCAGGCTGGCCTCTCGGGGTTCTTCAAAGTACTCGGCTACGGCTCCGTCGGGCAGGGTGGAGACGATGGCTTTTACGGGTTTGAAGGTGGGGGTGCGGAACCAGTACTGGTGGACGTAGGTGGCGTGGGGGCAGTCGAGAAAGTTCTCCAAACAGGTTTCCACGGCGGCATGGAAGCGGGTTTTCATGCGGAAGTGCACCCAGCCCGGCTCGCCCAAATAGGGAAAGTGGGGCGGCTGGGGCATGGCGGGGGCATCTTGCAAACACACCCACACATAGCCGTCCTGTTCAATGCAGGGGTAGGATTTGGCCGCCAATCCATCTGGAATGGGCGCTCCTTCGGGCAGGGCGGGAATCAGGGTGACGCCCCCATCTGCCCCGTAGTGCCAGCCGTGGTAGGGGCACCGCAGCTCGCCCCGGCAGACCTTTCCCTGGGAGAGGGGGGCGTTGCGGTGGACGCACCGATCCGCCAGGGCCACGGCCCGACCATCGGCTCCTCGAAACACGACGAGGAAGGTTTGCAGGATGGTGACGGCGATCGCCCGTTGCCGCAGTTCCTGGGATTCGCAGGCAATGTACCAGTAGGCATCCAGCATAGTTAGAAGGGCGGTGATTGCATGATTGTATGGTAGCGATTGGGGGGCAGGTGCAGCACCTGGGGGGCGGACGCACCGCACCAGTGGATGTGCAGTTCCGGGAGGGCTGTGTTTGCTTCGGCGGGATTGTCTGCGGACTGGCCCAGACCAAAAAGCAGACGGCGATCGCCCTGGGCCGAAAACCCGTTAGATTCCTGGACTTCCCGCACCTGCTGACCGCTGGCCGTGGCGAGCACCACCCGCGTGCCTACGGCATCCCGGTTACACTGCCGCCCGTCCCCCTGGAGCTGGAGACCGATCCAGTCGGGGCGCGCTTTCCCTTGAACCGAAAGGGCATCATTGCGATAAATGGAGACGGGGTCAAACTGGTGGGTCACCAGGGCGTCCAGGTCGCCATCGTTGTCCAGGTCGGCCAGGGCGATGCCACGGGAGTTGCCCAGTTCCGTCCAGCCCACCTGCGGTGCCACGTCCAGGAAGCGATCG
>JAYKGU010000211.1:0-11589 GCA_035285585.1 Synechococcales cyanobacterium | reverse complement strand
ACCTCGACCCAGTCTACTTCAGTGGATTGGGCCAACGCAGCAGATGCGCTGACAGCAGAAATGATCGTGACCAGAGCAACAAGCAAGGGTTTCATACGCTAAGGAGTTAAACAAACTTATTTTCTTGGAGGTTGCGCCCCTATAAGATGTAACCAATTGTGCTTGAGCACTTACTGGGAATCAAGCTGAGGTTGACTATCGGGTGCTTCTTCAGCAGTATTCGAGCGATACTGCTCAACATTTTGAATAGCTTGCAGCGCATAGGAATTGTTGGGGCGTTCGTCTAGTGCCCGCTGAA
Source organism: Synechococcales cyanobacterium (assembly GCA_035285585.1). Taxonomy (GTDB): domain Bacteria; phylum Cyanobacteriota; class Cyanobacteriia; order CAKZMO01; family CAKZMO01; genus JAYKGU01. The sequence goes on along the minus strand of JAYKGU010000211.1, from coordinate 11,291 downwards.
AATAGAGTAGGGCGGTTTCATAGTCGCGCTGCTGTGTAGCTTCATACCCTGCCGCCATATACCGGTCAAACTCTGATGACTGGGGTGCTTGTGCCGCAGGTGGGGAGGCTGGAGCCGCAGGCGTGGCTGTCCCTTGCTGTTCCTCATAAGCACTCACGACCCTTTGAATGTAATCGGCAATTTCAGGACTGTCGTACTGGGCTGGGTCACCCCGCATCCACCAGGCAGCGGCTCGACGCACCGCTAGTATTTCATTATTACCGCTGGCGGTATATTCATCCTGCAGGATATCTCGCATTACGCACGTCACCACCGAACGAGCAACGTCTGGGCTAGCCTCAAACTCGGTTGGCGAAAGCTCTCGCCCGACGCACGACCTGGACCAGCGGGGGATGTTTCCTGGCATAATCTGCCAGTCACTGTAAAGCCCGTCATCTGCACGCCCCGTTTGGGGTGCTGCTCGACGAAGCGCCTCAACCAGTGCTGAAATTTGACTTTCTGAAACTTGTGCCTGGGCTGGTAGCGTTCCAACCGTCAGGATGATGCCAAGACTGATGATAAGTTTGCCAATGGGTAATCGCATAACTGTCATCCCCCAAAATAGCTCAGATCGGATTCTACAGTTATAACTCGGTCTTGTCACTGGGGGGTTCCCGCTTAAAGCGGGACAGGATTAGCGAAAAAGTGAGGTGTGCCGCACCCCACTTTCCCGCCTTAAGGAGATTTCCAGGGGAAATTTTACCCTCGGTTAAACCCTTGGTAAGGGTAAATGGCCATTTGCCCCTACGTCGTCCGGTAGGATCATTATCAAAAATCTCCTAAGGATCGTGGATTTAATAAGGCGAAATTCCTGGGGTAGGGGCATGGAATTTCATGCCCCTACAGGTCGGATAAATTACTCCTATACTTGAGAAAGCATCCCGCCTTACGTTGATATGGCCCTACGGGCTAAGGTTTGAGTGTGGAACCCCCGCGTCGCGGGGGTTCCACACCTCTTGAATGTCCTAACGCGAAAGCGTAATGCCATACTCCCTAATCCGGCTGTGGCGGTATTTCAATAGGGGCGAAATATTCGAGAACAAACGGCAGCAGCCAATCCATAGTGGGATCTGCATCAGGATCTGCATTGGGATCTATAGGGGGATCCGGACTCAAGGGGCGGGCTGGTGCGGGGGGGGCCGGTTGCGGGGGGCGGGCTGTCTCAATGACGACGGTTTGGCTCACCTGTTCCCCCGATGCATTGGTAACCCGCAGCGTAATCGTTTCTCGCCGGGGTGACGCACTGAGGGGATAGGGCATGGTTCCCTCCAGGGGCACCAGACCCGGTGCGGGGAGGATTTCAGCCGTTAGCCCTTCCCCAGGAGCGACCTGCCAGGACAGGGTAATTTCAGCATCAGAGCCAGAATTGGCATTTGTATCGGCATCAACATTCGCATCCGTGTCAGTGCCGGTGTCAGGGTTAGGGAGAGGGGCGATCGCAAATAATTGTTTCGGCTTTGTCGCCACGTCTTGGTCATTCACCCGAAAGTAGCTGATTTGGGGGACGGGGGCGGTGATGGGGATAGTGGCGGTGGTTCGGGTAATCGGATCCCGATCGGACTGGCGGGGGATGACAGCCAGTTGAAACGTGTAAAGGCCGACCCCAAGCTCACGGGTGGGCACATTGCGGCACTGCAGAGTGGCGGCCATTGTGCAAAAGGCGCGGAGTGCCGGGGGAATACCCTGCTCAAAGGAATAGGTTTGCGCTGGACTTTGGATAGAGCCATCGGCTGCCACGCCAACGATTTGCAAAGCCTGAATTTGATTGGGTTGGGCGATCGCCCAGTTCAGTAAAATTGGTTCCGTTGCCAGGGCGGTATCCGTTGGTGCTGCAGCGGTGGTGTAGGCGGGGTGGGTGGAGGTGAAGGTGGCGATCGCTGGAGCGGGTTCAGGTGGGGCGATCGCGATGGAGTCCGTTAGCGCAACCGTGACCGGCTCATCCGGGTGGTGAACGGAAAAGACCTGCAGCTTGAAGACATAGTTTCCGGTGGGGGCAGCGGGGGTGGCAATAGCCTGGCATCGCAACTGATCGGCCTGGAGCGGGGTACTCAGTACTTCACACCCGCTGGCTTGGTTGGGTTGGGGCCGTAACTCGGTCGGGAGGAGTTGGGCCGCACCGGGGCTGAATGCGTAGCTCTTGCGGTAGGTTTCCACCCCCTCATCCAGGCGAATCAGCACCACCTTTTGCAGGCCGCTGAAGGGGCGGATAGCCCAGTTTAAGCGGATGGGTGAACCGCCTTCCTGATAGTTCGGCTCAGTTGCGGCAAATGCCGTTACCTCAGGAACAGGTGGAGGAGCATCGGGTTTGAAAAAGGTGTACCACAGGGCAAAGGCGATCGCCCCCAAAGTCCCCAAAGTCAGCAGCAGCAGTAGCCCCAGTTGCCAAAAGGGTCGCGGTTGCCAGATCAGCGTGCCCTGGGGCAGGGTTGCAGGCAGGGCATAGGCTGCGGATACGTCTGCCTGATCCAGACCCAGATCAAAGGTGATTTCCAGGCCCTTGCCCCACCAGGGACGCCGCCACCATTTGCGGGGCTTAGCCATCAGGGTAAGGGAGCTTTGTTCCCCCGGCAACAGGCTGGCGGTACCGGGTTCTGACACATAGTCAAACAGGCGATCGGCATCGTAGGCCAATAGGGCCACCTGGCGCTGGCGATTCCCCTGATTAACCAGCCGAACTTCAAAGGTACCGGCGTCTTCCGGGATGCGCTGCCGGGCGGGATGGAGGTCTGCCGCCATTTGATCATGGGGAAGAATTTTCAAATAGACCACATCCAGCAGCACCAGATCATCGCGAATTGTGGAAATCAGCCGCAGTGTGGGGAAGTAAGTATCAGCGGGGGCGTGGATGGGGGGATGGAGCAGGATTTGAATAGTCGCTGCTTCGCCGGGGTTCAGCTCCAGGCCATCGGTTTCGGTTACCAGGCCGGGAATATCGGGATGGCTTTCCGGGTATTGAATGGTGATCCAGGTGGGATCCAGATCGGGGCAGATCAGGTAAAAGCGATCGACCCGGCGGGAGCGGTTCTCCACCTGCACCGTAAGGGATTGCGGCTCGCCTACGGAGATCTCCAGGGGCTGGGTGGAATGGGTAGTGGGTTGCACTACAAACCGGGGGATACTTTCCCGCTCAAGGTCATCTGACCGCACGATCCGGAGCTGTTGGGAGCGGCGAATCAACTGCCCTGCCGTGGGAAACCGGGTTTCTGCTAAAATCTCGTACCCGTAAGTGCCCAGGTTTGCCTGGGGCGGGATATCAAAGGTCAGCGTCACCGCTCGCGCTTCATAGGGGGGAACTCGCAGGGGATTGGTTTCGCTAAACGTACACCACTTCCACAGCAGTTCAGACTGGTTATCCGTAGGCGCAATCCATAAATCCAGCTCCGTTAATTGATTCCCCAAATTTTTAACTTTAATTTGTCGCTGGATGGCCGACCCTTGCTGGACTTGATTGGGCTGTTCGGAGGCATCCTCAATGACGATGCGGCTACTGACAGTTTGCATCATGGTTGCTCCTTTTTCTGCGGAATAGGCGAATGCGGTTTTGGTCGATATCGCTGGCGATTAAAAGGTAATCGCGGGTTTCGGTGATATCTACGCTGTTGAGCCGGGTGTCTGGCAATTGGGCAAGCTGGACGGGATTTTCCAGATGATTGGCTTGAAGGTCAGCACCCGGAGCAAAGTTCCACAGCCGGATGCGGCCATCATCGCCAACGCTGGCCAGATGGCATCCGGTTTGGCTGAGGGCCACCGATCGCACGGGTTGAGGATTACTTTCATCGCGCCATTGGTCGAGGATACTTTGGTCACAGTTTAGAGGGGCGATCGCATTACCCATGCCATCGGTTGTCGCCCCAGAACCGGGTGCAAAGCGCCTCTGATTGGCCTGCACGCACTGGCGCAGTTGCTGCATATCCCAAAGGGTGATGTATCCCTGATTATCAGCCGTTACCAGCCGCCGCTGATTGCTTGAAATATCCAGGCTGTTGAGATAGTCATACTGGCCCACCACCGGAGCAAAGGCCAAAGAGTTCTGGTGGGTATAGGCCACCTGGTGGAGCTGCTGTTGCTGCCAATCCCAGAGAAACAGGCTGTTATACTGTCCGGCGATCGCCACTAAAGGAGCCTCGACGGGCTGCTCATCCTGCACCGCCAGGGCCGCAATGGCAAACTTGGGATAGGCCTGAGCGATGGGGGTTTGGCGGTCGGACTCCAGATCCCAAAGCCGCACCAGGCCGCTACCATGGCCGCTCAGCAGGTAGCGGGAATCCCTGGTGAAGTCCAGATCAAAGATGCGGTCGTTTCCCTGGGTGGTAAAGCTCCGGAGCTGCCGTCCCAGGGCCACATCCCAGAGCTGGATGGCCCCATTTTCCAGGCCAGCGGCGATCTGGTGGTCATGTTCGGGAATTTGGCGAATCACCCGCACCGCCTTGCCTGTGCCGTTGGCAATAATGCCTTCATAGGTCAACCGCCGGACATCGGGCATCCAGGGATTGGGGTTGACCTGCCAGCGACGGATGGTTTGATCGCTGGCACCGCTGACCACCGTGCCCCCATTGCCAATTAGCCGCACAGAATTGATTGATCCTTGATGGTAGCCCCTGGGATTGAGAAACCAGGCCAACCACAGCAACAGCAACAGCAGCAGCCCACCGCCCACCTGCAAAAACCAGGGAATGATGGGATAGACGGTCAATTCCAGAAGCTGCTGATGGGGCTTCAGGTCAAGGGCGGGGCCGGGGACTTTTCGAAAAAGGGTGGGGGCGATCGCCAGTAAATGACGCCGTTTCCAGCCCAGGAGCGATCGCTTCAAAGTCGGCTTTAGGGTAATCGTGGCTGCCTGACCAGGAACCAGCTCAATCTGAGTTTGGGAGGCTTCTACTTCAACGGTAGGGGCATGATCTGGGGACTGCGGCAGGGTGCCAACGGTAGACAGTTTTACCCGGAGGTCGGACGGTGGCGCACCTTGGGAGGCTGGTAAACACACCTTTTGTCGGGCGTTACTTTGATTCTCAAACTGAATCGCGTACTGCTCTTCATGGGGATTGCGGGCTGGCAGGGTGACCTGAGAATTGACACCGTTCATGGCAACATAGCCCCAGGGAAGCACCTCCAGTTCTCCGATGGCCCTGGCCACGTAGCTGCTGGTATTTGAGCGGGCCTCGACTGCAAAGGTGTAGCCCTGGCTGAGGGCATTTACGTTTGCGGGTGGGCAGCAGCGAAACACCACCTGCTGAGACTCCCCAGACCGCAGGGTGACGGTTTTTTGCGGCACCAGCCCAGCGGTTGCCTCGAACCAGGCAAGGGGAACGCTGGGCCGGGGGAGGCTTTCCCTGGTAACGTCATCAGACAGCGTTCCGCCGCCTGACTGGGTCAGGCACAGGGTCACCTGACTCCGCCTGGAACTCAAACTGTGGATCAACACGGGAATATCAATGCCATCCCCCGGCAAGACCTTGAGAGTATGGGCGGGAAGCGCCAGGCGCAGCGGTTTCAGGGGGGGATCAATGGTCAGCCTGAGCTTTTCTTCTACAAAGAGATGCTCGTCTTCAATGGAGAAGATTCTCAAAATCAGATCCAGGGTTGAATCATAGGCAGGAATCGGCTCTTTGATGACTTTGAGGCGAAATGCAGTGGTTTCGCCAGGGGGCTTTTTGGTGCTCACCTGGGGTTCAACCGTGTACCACTGGATGTCCGAGCGCAGGTTCTGATCAATGGGCAACAGCTCCAGCTTAAAACTGGTGAAGCGATCGCTATGATTTGTCACCCAAATATCCAGTTCACTGTCGGGATTGACCTCACTATCGGGGATAAACCGCAGCTCTCGCCGGAATTCTGTTAACCGAATTTGGCTGGTGACGGGGCGGGCCTTCTGGCGATCGCCCACCTTCACCTTCAGATACTTTTCCTCCACCCAATCCTCCCACTCAGGGGAGATAATTCTGAGGCAAAGTTTCAACAGATGGCCCTCCTGGGGCGAAGGGAGATCCAGAATTTCAATATGAAAATTGGTGATCTGGTTGCCAATTTTTCTGGAAATGATAGACGGTTCAACCCGGTACCACTTGGTATCGGGCATCCAGTCCAGGTCTAAAACCGATAGCTCAACCTGCAAGGGGGTGGGGCGATCGCTCCCATTGGTCACCATCACATCAAAGTGGGTCGGACGCGCCGGATCGGACGTAAACTCCAAATCATAGGAATTCTCCATCCCCCTATACTCGGTGACTGGAAGATTAAATTCAGCGTTGATAGTCATCATTTGGCTCGTCCTGCTGCCAGAAGGGTTACTGCAATAGCTGGGTCAACTGCCGTCGCCGCAGGGCAAACTGGAGCAGGTTAACCCCCAGTTCCTGGGCCGCCCGGATTTCATGGCGGGGTAGGGGGGTCGGCGCATAAATGCCCCAGGCCGTCGAAAGGCGACCCACCACTACCACCACGCCAACCCCGACCCAAAGCTGAATGGGCTGTTGAGCAATGGTGGGTAGGGCGTCAAACAGAAAAGGGGACAGGCAACAGGCGTGGGTGGCCTGCCGCTGCACGACTTTCTCCAGGTAGACCGATAGATTTGCCTCAAGGCGCTGAATGGTAGGAATGGTATCGGCTTCGTCCCCCTTGTCCAGCTCAATGAGCAGCGTAATGCCTTGCTGCACATAGGTTTGTAAAGTTGCCAACTGGTGGGGCTGCAGTTCCTGCAGTTCTGCCTCCGATACATAAATAAGGTCAGTATCGGGGACAGGGTCATGGGGCTGCAGGGGGAGCCGATCAACGTCCTCAATACCCTGTAGAACTGGATACAAAGCAGCAACCGACCGCATCAGGCAGGCGAGGTTATGGTAGGTGCGATCGCCCCTGTCTGCCGCTTGCCGATCCACCCACGCCAGCCGCACCACCGCCTGGGGGCGGGCCTGGGCCTGGGGCCGGTAGCGCAAGTCTATTTCATTGACGTCAGGGCAAAGGACATCCACGGGGTTGCTAATATTGACCTCGTCGGCTTCCAGCCAGAGGCGGCACAGCTCAATATCTTGCCCGTTGATGGGATGTGGTTCCAGATGCCCGTTGACAACCAGGTGGCGATCGGTAGAAGGGTCGGGAGGATGGCGATCAGCAGGGTGACTATCCGGGAGGGAGATGACTTTCTCGTCAATGCGGTATTGCTCATCGCTGGCGTCAGTGTGGTGCTGCCGATGCAAATGCTTTGGTTCAACGTAGCTAAGCACCAGATGCACCACCTTGATCCCCGCTGCGGGTGCCTCAGCTTCAATGCGAAAGGCAATCCGCTCATTTACAATGATGGGATTGCCCGCTCCGTCAATGGCCAGTCCGGGCTGAATTTCCAGCCATCGCTGATCGCGAAAGGGGGCAGGAACCCCTGGGGGAGGTGTTTCCAGCTTCCGCACCCCCAGACCAAATACGATGCCGGGCTGATTGATCGACTGGTAGTGGATCGCCTGCCGTCGCCGATGGTAGTCGTGGGCGAGCTGCCATCGTTTGGCGTTGATCATCAAACCATCATAGGTGTGCAAACGGCTGAGGGGCCGATCAATGGCTGGATAGGGGAATCGTTGGTGCAGCATGGATAATTGGGATTCAGGGGATTCAAGGGGTAGAAATTAAGGGTATCCATTTAAGCCGAGAAATCATGGTTGGATAGGGAGTCAGAATTCGGAATTCAGAATTCAGAAGGGATTTGACTTCTGGCTCCTGGCTCCTGACTCCTGACTCCTGACTCCTGAATTCTATTCCTGGCAAAGCTTCCCGCCTTACGTGGATACCCGAAACCAATAGCCAGGCAATAACCAGGGTAGAAGCACATGGTCATTTGTCCATCCGGAGGCCGGTTCACGCCACCGTTTAGCCACGCCCTTTGTCTGGTTCCCAGTGTTTCTGCATACGTCAGGTATATCACTGCCGATAGTGAGGTGAAGTCAGATCAGGTTAGATCCCAAAGTCAGGTTTCGCTATCCTGGGTGCTGGCGATTTGCCGGAAGGCGCTATAGAATCTGTAGCAAGCGCTCTGCGTGGCATAGGGCCATGCCCCTGCAAGACTTCTATGAAGAGGGTGGTAACCGATGATAGTTGAAGACGCGATCGCACTCACCGAGCAACTCATCTCAGGACGCCTGACGGAAATTCAGCGAACCATCTTTATCAAAGCCTGGGAAGGACAGTCCTACACCAAAATTGCCCAGGCACTGGTTTACAACGAAGGCTACGTGAAAACCGTGGGAGCCGAGCTTTGGCAAAGCCTATCGGAGGCCATGGGGGAGCGGATCAGCAAACACAACTTTCGCGATATTTTAACGCGCACGCCGCCGGTACTTGCTTCTCTTGGGGCGACAATGCCGTCACCTGCCTCCACGGGGCGCACCGACTGGGGAGAAATGGTAGACGTCTCTGAATTCTACGGTCGCGATCGCGAGCTAACCACCCTGACCCAGTGGATTGTGGCAGATCGCTGTCGCCTGGTGGCGATCGCGGGTATGGGGGGCATGGGCAAAACGACCCTGGCAGCCAGGGTGGCCAAGCAGCTTCAAAGCCACTTCGTCTGTGTCGTGTGGCGATCGCTCCTCCACGCTCCTCCCCTGGGAGACTTGCTGGGAAACTTGCTCCAGGCCCTTGCCCCCGACCAGGAAGCTCCCCTGCGCCTGGAAGAAAGGCTTTCCCAACTTTCCCACTATCTCCATCAAACCCCCTGCCTGGTGGTGCTGGACAACGTCGAGTCGGTTTTGCGGAGCGGTGAGCTGGCGGGCAAATACCGCTGCGGCTATGAAAACTACGCCGATCTGCTGCAAATGCTGGGGGAAGTGCCCCACCAGAGTACGGTGCTGCTCACCAGCCGCGAGATTCCCGGTGAAGTGGCGCTAATGGAAGGGCCAGACCTGCGGGTGCGCTCCCTGAGCCTGGATGGGGTGCAGCTTGAAGCCGGGGGAGAAATTTTACGCACCAAAGGCATCTCTGGCCAGGGGCAGGCCCAGCGGCAACTGGTGGAGCGCTATCAGGGAAATCCCCTTGCCCTCAAAATCGTCGCCACCCCGATTCGAGAACTCTTTGATGGCGACATTGCCCTATTTCTGGCGCAGGGAACCAGCCTTTGTAGCGGCGTGCGATCGCTTCTGGAACAGCAGTTGAGCCGCCTGAGCGATCTGGAGCGGGACATCCTGTACTGGCTGGCCATCAACCGAGACGCCGTGTCTGTGCGAGAGCTTCAGGATGACCTGGCCCTGGGGGTAACCAACCCCAAACTGCTGCAGGCCCTGGAGTCTTTATATCGGCGATCGCTCATCGAACGCACGGCGGCCCGCTACACCCAGCAGCCCGTGGTCATGGAATACGTTACCGAAACCCTGATCGACCAGGTTTGTCAGGAAATTCTCTCCAGTGAGCTGACCCTTTTCAAAAGCCACGCCCTGCTCAAAGCCCAGGCTCCAGACTATATCCGCGATTTGCAGCAGCGTCTGATTGTGCAACCCCTGGTGGAGATGCTGGTGGGTGCCCTGCGATCGCCCCGCCACGTCGAGCAGCATTTCAAACACCTGCTCGCCATCCAGCGAGAGCAGGCTCCCCTCGAACCGGGATACGTGGGCGGCAATATCATTAACTGCCTGCGTACCTTGAACCTGGATCTGAGCCACCAGGACTTTTCTGAGCTGACCCTCTGGCAGGCAGATCTGCGGGGGGTTGAGCTGCATCAAAGCAATTTCACCAATGCGGATTTGACCAGGGTCGCCTTTACCCAAATTCTGGGTGACGTGCTGGCCATCGCCTTTACCCCCGATGGGCAGCATCTCCTCACCAGTGACGCTAGTGACGAAATTCGGCTGTGGCAGATTGCCAGTGGCCAGTCCTGTTTGACCTATAAAAGCCCCACAGCCTGGATCAAGTCCATTGCCCTGGGGCGGGGTGGTCAGGTACTGGTCAGCAGCAGCGTTGATCCGGTGGTGCGGCTGTGGGAGGTGCAAAGCGGAGCGGCGATCGCCACGCTAACCGGCCACACCGGAGCGGTCTGGTGCGTGGCGGTAAGTCCTGATGGCGGCACCCTGGTCAGCGGCGGCGAAGACGGCTCAGTGAGGCTCTGGGACTGTTTGACAGGGGAGGCTTTGCAGACGCTGCAGGGGCACACGGACTGGGTGTTTGCCGTGGCGTTTAGCGCAGATGGGGGGGCGATCGCCAGCGCCAGCTATGACGGGACGATTCGACTGTGGGACGTTTGCACCGGCGACCTGAACCGCGTCTTGGCAGGGCATACCAACTGGGTGTCTTCAGTGGCCTTTAGCCCCTGCGGCACTTATCTGGTGAGCGGTAGCTTTGATCAAACCCTGCGGATTTGGGAAGTCGCTTCGGGGCAATGTCTGCAGGTTTTGCAAGGCCATACCAACTTTATCACCACGGTCGCCATCAGCCCCGATGGATGTCAGTTGGCCAGCGGCAGTCAGGACGAAACCGTACGGCTTTGGGAAATGCCCCACGGTCTATGCCGTAAAGTCCTCCGGGGTCATACCAGTTCGGTTTGGTCGGTGGCCTTCAGCCCCGATGGAAAAACCCTGGCCAGCGGTGGGGCCGACCAGACCGTCAGGCTCTGGCATTCCCAAACCGGGAACTGCCTCAAAACCCTCCAGGGCTACACCAATTCGGTCTTTTGCGTGGTGTTTAGCGCCAATGGCCAGACTCTGGCCAGCGCCCATGGCGATCAGGCGCTGCGGCTGTGGGATCTGCAAACGGGCCAGTGTTTGGGGTCGCTAAAGGGGCATACCAACTATGTGTCTTCCGTTGTGTTTAGCCCCAACGGCCAACTGTTGGCCAGCGCCAGCGATGACCAAACTATCCGACTTTGGGATATGCGGACCCGGCAGGTCTTACGGATGTTGACAGGGCATTCCAGCTGGGTGATGGCGATCGCCTTCAGTCCCAATGGTCAGTTTCTGGTCAGCGCCAGTATGGATCAAACCCTCCGCCTGTGGGACGTGCGCACAGGGCAATGCCTCAAGGTTTTGGAAGGGCACACCAATATCATCTCGTCTGTAGCCTTTAGCCCCAATGGTAGTTGGGTAGCCAGCGGCAGCGCCGACCAAACCGTGAAGGTCTGGGATATTCACCAGGGTACCTGTCGGCAAACTTTTCGAGGCCATACTAACCAGGTTCTGTCCCTGGCGTTTAATCCCAGGGGGCGCTTTCTGGCCAGCGGCAGCGATGACCAGACGATCAAAATCTGGGATACCACGACGGGCAACTGTGAGCAAACCCTGACGGAACAT
>JAYKGU010000210.1:0-9234 GCA_035285585.1 Synechococcales cyanobacterium | reverse complement strand
CAACCATGTGGTGGTGATTGAGGGACTGCACCCCATGTATGACGAACGGGTGCGATCGCTCCTTGACTTTAGCGTCTATCTCGACATCGGCGACGAAGTTAAAATCGCCTGGAAAATCCAGCGCGACATGGCCGAGCGGGGCCACCGCTACGAAGACGTGCTGGCCTCCATCAACGCTCGCCGCCCCGATTTTGAAGCCTACATTGATGTACAGAAGCAGTACGCTGATGTGGTCATCCAGGTGCTGCCCACCAAGCTGATCCCCGACGATAAGGAGCGCAAGGTGCTGCGGGTTCGCCTCCTCCAGAAAGACAATTTGGAAGGGCTGGATCCCGTTTATCTGTTCGACGAAGGCTCCACCATCGACTGGATTCCCTGCGGGCGCAAGCTCACCTGCTCCTACCCCGGCATCCGCATGTTCTACGGTCCCGACAGCTACTACGGCCATAGCGTCTCGGTGCTGGAAGTAGACGGGCAGTTCGATCGCCTGGAAGAGCTGATTTACATCGAAAACCACCTCAGTAACACCTCTGCTAAGCACTACGGCGAAGTGACCGAGCTGCTGCTGAAGCACCGCGAGTACCCTGGCTCCAACAATGGCACGGGCCTATTCCAGGTGCTGGTGGGTCTGAAGATGCGGGAAACTTATGAGCGTCTAACGGCCAAAAGTGCTAAAGTGGCGGCCCAGGTCTAGCCCGGTGCCCCGCCCACCCGACAGGCCGAGCATACGATTGTCACGAATTCAAGGACGGTTGAACAGGGTGTAGCCTCTACGCCCTTTTTTTGTCTGGTGAAGGCAATGATTTCTCAGCAACTCTGGCAAGATAACCAGGATCTGGCGATCGCCTGCCTGGAAACCCCCTTCGTTCAGGGCATTGGCGACGGTTCCCTGTCGCGACAGCGGTTTGCCCATTACGTAGGCCAGGATGCCTTTTTCCTGGAAGCCTTTGCCCGTGCCTACAGCATTGCCGCCGCCAAAGCTCCCGACTGGGAAAGCTTTCAAATTTTTCACAGGCTGGCGGCGGGCGTTCTGGAAGAGCTGAATCTGCACCAGGGCTACGCGGCAGGCTGGGGAGTCAACATCCAATCCGTTGTGCCCGATGCCGCCACCCGCCGCTACACGGATTTTTTGCTGGCCACTGCCTGGAGCCAGTCTGTGGGGGTTACCACCGCTGCTATGCTGCCCTGTATGCGGCTCTATGCGGCCCTGGGCAAAGAGCTGGCCCAGAACGGCATTCCCAACCATGATTATCACGACTGGATTGCAACCTACAGCGGCAACGAGTTTGACCAGTTAGCACAGCAACTGGCGGACCTGGGCGATCGCTACGCCGACCTTTCCCCCGCTGTGCACCATACCTACCGCTATGCCATGGAGTGCGAGCTAGCCTTCTTTCAATCCGCCTGGGAACTGGGGGCTGGATAAACCAGCACGATGTTGGGTGGGGGCGAATATGCTTTTTCCTTAATCTGCCAGATCGGGCTGATGGGTGTGCCATTCGGTGGCCTGCTCGTAGGCATAAGCCACCTGCAAAATGGTTTGCTCCTGCAGCACATTGCCGATAATTTGCAAACCAATGGGCAGACCGTTGCTGTCGAAGCCGCAGGGCAAGCTGAGGGCGGGTAGTCCCGCCAGGTTGACGGGAATGGTCATCAGGTCGAGCAAATACATGCTCAAGGGGTCTTCCATCGCTCCAGCTTTGAAGGCGGTGGACGGAGCCGTCGGGCACACCAGCACGTCTACCTGCTCGAAGGCCCGCTCAAAGTCTTTCTTAATCAGCGTCCGCACCTTCTGTGCCTTGAGGTAGTAGGCGTCGTAGTATCCCGCCGACAGGGCGTAGGTGCCAATCATAATGCGCCGCTTGACCTCAGGGCCAAAGCCCTCAGCACGGGTTTTGGTATACATTTGCATCAAATCTTCGCTGTCGGGTTTGCGAAAGCCGTACTTGACGCCATCATAGCGGGCCAGGTTCGCTGAGGCTTCCGAGGGGGCAATGATGTAGTAGGTGGGCAGGCCGTAGCGGAACTGGGGACAGGAAATTTCCGTCACCTTTGCCCCCATCTTTTTCAACTGCGCTACTGCTTGCTGAACGGCAGCTTCAACTTCTTCGTCCAGCCCTTCACCAAAGGTTTCCTTAATGATGCCGACCTTGGTGCCTTTTTTCAGCTTGGGCTTGAGGGCGGCGGCGTAGTCGGGAATGTCGACCTTTAAGCTGGTCGCATCCCTGGGGTCGTGACCGGCGATCGCCCCCAGCAAAATCGCCGCATCTTCCACCGAGCGGCTCAGAGGGCCAATTTGATCCAAAGACGAGGCAAAGGCCACCAGTCCATAGCGGGACACCAGGCCGTAGGTGGGTTTCATGCCCACAATGCCGCAGAAGGAGGCGGGTTGGCGAATGGAGCCACCGGTGTCTGACCCGAGGGCGATCGCACATTCCCCCGCCGCCACCGCCGCCGCCGAGCCGCCGGACGACCCCCCCGGCACCCGCTCCAGATCCCAGGGGTTGGCAGTGAGGTGAAACGCCGAGTTTTCCGTCGAACCGCCCATGGCAAACTCATCCAGGTTGGTTTTGCCCACGGCGATCGCCCCCGCCTCCAGCAACCGCTGGGTCACGGTGGATTCGTAGGGGGGCACAAAATTCTCTAGAATGCGCGAGGCACAGGTAGTGGGAATGCCTTTAGTACACAAATTGTCTTTAATGCCGATGGGGATACCAGCCAGCAGCCCGATCTCCTCCCCCGCTGCGATTTGGGCATCCACCCGCCGCGCCTGCTCCAGGGCCTGCTCCGCCGTAACGCACAGAAAGCTGTGTACCTGGGGTTCCAGCTTCTCAATGCGATCGAGGGTTTCCTGAGTAATTTCGACCGCCGATCGCTCTTTGCTGACTAACTGTTGGTGCAACTCGCGAATGGATGCCATGCCGACCTCTCTGGTAGCAAACGTCTGACTTACCGTAGTTTACTCTAGTCGATTTTGGGACAGAAGGGAGACTCGCCACCAAGGCTGAACTGTGCAGGAAGGAGGTAGAAGCGCCGGGAGAAGTCTGGTACGGTGGCAAAAGGTGCCGTTACGAATGATCCGGTCTCTCTTGTCAAACTTAGATTTACTTGACCTTAACCAGAAAGCGCAGCAAATTCACCATCGCCTCTGTCAGGTCTACGGTTGTCCCATTCCCTACTTCCATAGCCTCGATCCGCTGAGCGAGCTGGTGTCTTCGCTACTGTCGCACCGGACGCGCAACGCTGATTCGGGAAAAGCTTTTAAGCAACTGCGGCAGCGCTACCCCACCTGGGAGGAGGTGCGCGACGGGGATCTGGGAGACATTCAGCGGGCGATCGCCCCCTGTACCTGGCCGGAGCAAAAGGCTCCCCGAATTCAGGAGGTTTTGCGGCAAATCACCCATCGCTGTCAGGGCGAGCTTTCCCTGGATCTTTTAACGGATCTGACAATTGCTGATGCCCGAGCCTGGCTGGAGGAACTGCCGGGGGTGGGGCCAAAAACCAGCGCTGCCGTGCTCTGCTTCAGCACCCTGCGGCGGGCGGCCCTGCCCGTAGACAGCCACCACCATCGGGTGGCGGTGCGGACGGGGCTGATTCCAGCGAGTGTGTCCGTTGGCCCATCCCATGCTCGACTGGCGGCCCAACTGCCGACGGATTGGTCAGCCCAGCAGGTTTACGATAACCACGAGGTCATGATGCTCCATGGGCAAAAGTGCTGCTACTACCGGAGTCCGGCGTGCGATCGCTGCGCCATCCTCGACCTCTGCCCCTTTGGCCAGTCGCGCCATCTGCATTAGGAAATGGGAATGTTATCGGCTTAATCTTCGCCACATCCGGATTCCAGAAATTTATCTGGAATGATCTGATAGAGGGCGGTCAAGCCCCTCAGGTTCAGATGTGAGCCAACCACATTCCCAGGTAGATGCGAACTTGCCGTGGGATTTATCGGTCGGGGCAGGAGTTTTCAAGAGCGGGAGCCATTCCCATTGATTCGACGCTAACCTGCCTCGCCTTCACCCCATCAATCTTTATAGAAATCTCTTTATAGAAATCCCTTTATAGAAATCTTCGGTTAACTCCCGATGCAACTAGCTTCAGAAGGATCTGACGGAACTAGGGCCGGAGTTTGGTAGCGGGTGCTCACCCTGTTGTGCAATGCCGCTGCGTTCAGGATAACCTCTTTTCTGCCTCAGCGCACCTGATCTGATGAATTTCTCAAAAATTCCGCCCGCTAAGTGGAACTGCCTTGAAAACCGAAGGTTAGAAAACCGGGGGAGCGCCCCGGTTTTCTAACATGAATTTAATTGTGCTGACCTACTTACTTTTTCTTCTTCTTGGACGATTTCTTAGACGATTTTGCTGATGGCGCTGGGGCAAACCCCGACGGCTTGTTTTTGTGCCGCTCCTGTACCACCTGCGCCTGTAGAAACCGGCGCAGCCGGATAACCGATTCTGGTGGCTCTGGCTCTAATTCTTCGGGGGTAAAGTCTGACTCCTGCTTCAGCCCCAGCTGCACCTGCACCATCGGCCAGCTTCCCGTCAAGAATTCATCCACGTCTTTCGCAGCAAACACTTCTCCAATCAGGGGCGCTGCTTCTTTAGCCTGCAGGTGAACCAGCGTATCAATAAGGGATGAATCCAGGATTTCATCCTCCCGCTCCCGGTATTTGACTAGCTGGTCAGTCAAGATCGTCACACAGTCGGGCCGCGTCTCGGGAAAGTGAAGGGCGACTTGCTCCAGGCAGTCGTTTGCCAAAACCCGGGCCCATCTGTCTTGAGTTGAATCATCCAGAAAATTGGCCAGGGGAGCGATCGCCGCTGGCCCGATTAAACCAAACACACCCGGCAGGTTTTCGCGAAAGAAGTCGTCATCTAATGGAAATAGGGTGAGCAGGGGGGCGATCGCCGCCTCTGCCCGCAGTTGCCCCAGTGCCCGCATGGCATGAACGGGTGCCCAAACCGCATCTTTTTCGACCTCTTCGTCTTCATCCTCATCCTCATCGGAGGCTACCTCGTCAAACCGGGGATCGGTCGCCATCCGAATGAGTTCCGGCACGTCGGTCGCGGTGAGTCCTGCTTCTTCAATGTAGTTTGGCCATTCCTTGGGTTTGTAAGACCCGGTAGAGCCAAAGGTCAACAGGCGGGCAACGGGGTTGGTGTAGGGTTCTAAGCTCATGAAGGGGCACCGTGCTCCATCTGGTACTGGTGCCATACTATCGCGTTAGGGTTTACTTGCCTCGCCCTTTGGTCGCATCCACCAGTTCGATTTCAGAGAGCTTGAAAGTGACTAACTTGTCCCAGTTGCCCCCTTCAAACAGCACCGCCGCATTGCCATCGCTGATGCGCTGCACCAGCCCCTGAAATCCGTAGTAAATATCATTAACGTTGGTGACACGCACGGCAGAACCTGGAAAGATCATGGTGACTCCTTGACTTAGCTGATTGATTTAGCTGATTGAGACAATGTTCACCTAATAACTTAAGGCATTTTCCAGGGGATTTGGGCGTTAAAACCGGAGGCGATGGCGGTGGTTTGCCACCGATTCGGCCAAACCGATGCCGATGAAGTTAGCTAGTATAGCCGATCGCCCATAGCTCAGCCAGGGAAGGGGGATGCCCGTCACGGGGGCCAGCCCAATGGTCATGCCAATGTTGACCAGCACCTGGAAGATCAGCATCGCCAGCACTCCCACCACCAGCAGTGAACCAAAGTTGTCCTTAGCGTTTTGGGCAATAATCACCAGCCGCAGGCAGATGAGCCAGAAGGTAATAATCACGGCGATCGCCCCCATAAAGCCCAATTCTTCTCCAATGGCGGAAAAAATAAAATCGGTATGCTGCTCAGGAATGAAGTTGAGCTGGGTTTGGGTGCCCTGGTGCAGCCCCCGCCCCCAGAACTGCCCTGCCCCAATGGCAATGCGGGATTGGATCAAGTGGTAGCCGCCGCCTAAAGGATCTTTGTCGGGGTCGAGAAACAGGATGAGGCGATCTTTCTGATAATCCTGCAGCAGCCCCCAGAACAGTTGGCCGAGGCGACCGGAAATCAGGTTAACGGTAACAGCGGCCAGGGTACCGAGCCAGCGCCAGGGGAGAGTCGCCCAGGCGATCGCCACCGTTGCCCCCACCCAGAAAAACCAGACCGGCAGGTAGAGGTTAAACAAAATTGCCGAAATTAGGGGGGACACCAGCAAAATTAGCCAGCCCGGATTAGCATTGCCCCAATACAGCATTACCAGGGTCACGAAACCAAACACCAGGGAAGTTCCCAGGTCTGGCTGAATGAAGACCAGTGCCCAGGGCAGAGCTGTCACCGCTAATGCCCGCACCAGAGCCGGTATGGTAGATGCTGACTGACGGTGAAACAAGCCCGCCAGGGTAATAATCAGCCCCAGCTTGGCAAACTCCGACGGCTGAACGTTAAACCCTCCAATCGAAATCCAGCGCTGGGCACCCAGTGCTTCGGTGCCCGTAAAAATAACTGCCAGCAGGGCGACATTGGTGAGGCCGTAGATAATCCAGTTCCACTGCATCAACTGCTCGTAGCGCCAACGTGCCAGGGTGAGGGCGATCGCGACCCCAATCGTCCCAATCAGCCCATGCTGCCACCAATAGTGGGTAAGGCCCTGGTTGAGTTCTGTGCTACGGATCATCACGCAGCCCAGGATGGTCAGGAGGATGGTCAGGGCCAACAGCAGCCAGTCCACCTCCTGCCAGGGCTGTGTGAAAGATTTCCAGCGAAATCGGCTCAGCGCTTGTTGAAACATGATAGGGCGATCGCTCTCTTGCAAAGATAGGAAGATTTAATCTTCGACTATCTTAAGGCCAGGTCTCGCGCAGTTGGGCGATTGGGCGGACGCTCAGTGCCCATTAAATCGCCCAAAACTCAGGACGCCGTACACGGTGCGTAAGGCCTGAAAGCTTTAAAGATTTTCTGGACTTCCCAACAGAAGGTGGGTGAATGGCCTATACTCCTAGCTGCACAAGATATCGGGAAATGACCGGGTGAGAACAATGGCCAAGGAGAAGGTGTTCGGGTTGCCAAGGGTGAAGGTTCATCGGCAGGTCACCAATGTGGCAGAGCTTAAGGTTGTCGCTCAGTTGGAAAACGAACAGGTAAACTGGGCTGGTTCCATCCTGGGCATCCCTGAGGTTTGGACGCAAACCATGGGGGAAAACGTGAAGGTTGCCGTCCTCGACACAGGCATCGACCCCGACCACCCCGACTTGGAAGAGGGCATTGTGTCCACCCGTGACTTCACAGGAGACGGCATCGAGGACGCCAACGGCCACGGCACCCACTGCGCCGGAATTATTGCTGCTCGGCTAAACAACACGGGGTTTGTGGGTGTCGCACCCCGCGCCCAATTACTGATCGGCAAAGTTCTGGGCAACGACGGCACCGGAGCCTTTCACTGGATTGCGGACGGGGTTCTGTGGGCCATTGAGCAGGGAGCCGACATTATCTCCATGTCCCTGGGAGGGCCTTTCTCCTCCCATCGGCTTTACCAGGCCATTCACATCGCCCTGGCGAAAGGCATTATGGTGATCTGCGCTGCGGGCAACGAAGGTTCCCTATTTCAGAACAGCATTGGCTATCCGGGACGCTACGGTGGCGTGATCACCGTTGCCTCCCACGACGAAAACGGCAATCGATCGGGATTCTCCTCCCGGGGTGGCGAGATTGATGTGATGGCCCCTGGGTCAAATATCTGGTCTACCTTCAAAGACGGCGGCTATGCCGAGCTAAGCGGCACCTCCATGGCGGCTCCGTTTGTCTCTGGGCTGGCCGCCCTGATTGTCTCCAAGCATCGCCAATTTGAGCACAACGAAACGCCCCTGGAAAACACCGAAGATTTGAAAAATCACCTGCTCTGGATGGCTGCCCATCCTGGTTATCACGACAACGAAGCGGGCTATGGCCCCCTCCAGCCATTCCAGTACTTTGGCCGCAATATCCAGCTCTAGGAGTCGGAGTATCAACTTAAGGCGGGAACCCCAGCCCTAGGATCGTTAGCGCGAATCGGCTTAGGTTAAAAAGGCGCGATCGCCCTCTTGAATCAGGGGCGATCGCGCCAACAGCAGAAGGCTCTATATCAGAACCTCTTCCTAACCCTGTCTCAGCGTTTACCGCTTATTGATATTGGGGTTACCTTTGGTGTCGATATCCAGTTCCTCACGGCGGAGAGTTTCACGAGCCTCGGCGGTCTCGCGGTCAACTTCCTTACGGATGCCGACTTCTTCCCGTACATAGGGCTTCTTCTCGATGTTGGCGGTTTCTTCGTAAACTTCCATCCGCTCAACTTCACCTTCACGGAAATCAGGTGCACTTGCATCAGCAGGCATGCGTGTTGAAGGCTCGTTGCGCTCGATCACGACGCGCTCCTTCTCAAGGGGCACCGATACTTGGGCAGTTTCGGTTTCTACATGCTTACCAATGGACACTTCACCCGCTTTGTAGCGATTCTTATCGGCAATCAGGCGCTCTTCGTAGAGCTTGAACGTCCGGCCTGCTTGCTCAGGCACGTCGTACAGCGCAGGCTCGTTGTCGTAGGTGTAGGACTGGCGATTGTAGGGCCGAGCGCTCAGGCCATATTCGTTGGTCGTCGCAGTGTCGCGGGTGCTGTATGTCTGACCCATGGACTGACGGCGATCGCTGCGGCTGAGCAGCGGACGATAAACACCCCGAACGCGCTCTTCGTAGTCCTGATCCACTGTCATGTTGCTGTGGTATTCAGGCAGGTTTTCCACCTGGTCTTTAGTCAGACCGTCCACATAGATCCGTCGATTGTCGTAGTCAAAATGACCTAATCCGATCGGTAGCAGGACGTTCTTACCAAAAATCCAGAACCCGGTGTCTACCACCAGGTAGCGGAACTTACCCGTCTGGCTATCAACCAGGGCATCCTTAACGGAGCCGATTTGCTCGTTGCTTTGAGTGTAGACGTGGAACGAGTCGATATGAGCGATACTGTTGTCTCCGAAGGTTTCCCGATAGTTGGGGTAGTAGTCCTTAAATTTAGTGAGAGCCATAGAGTCTCCTCTTAGTTCAGGCAACATCTACAAGCTATCGATTAATTAGTAGTAATTCATCTTTCAAATGAAAGATATGAAACAATTTTGTGGTAGAAACTAATGGTTGAAAATGCGGCAGTCAAAAGCTTTTTTAGAGCTATTATTAGATGTTTAAGAAGTAAATAAGTAAGTCAGCACAATTAAATTCATGTTATTAGAAAA
>JAYKGU010000209.1:0-7755 GCA_035285585.1 Synechococcales cyanobacterium | reverse complement strand
GGAATGAGTTTGTACTCGTAGGTGAGATTCAGCATAGTTCTATTGTACTCTATGGCTGAAGAAAAAGTATCGGCGTTTATTCAGAAAAGCCGTCCCAGAAGGACGGGGCTTGTATCCCATTATTTTTCGACATCAGCGAGGGAACAGGACTGCTGGAAGAGAAGCGGCAGGCTGAGGGTAAGTTCGACCTTAGGGAAGAACCGTCGCAGCGAACTGAAGACAGGTTGTGCAGGCTTCTGGCTGCGCCGCCTGTTTTTTTGATTTGAGGGGCATGGTAGGGAGCGATCGCTTTTCTCCCCTTCCCTAAAGCTGGTAATCCTGATACGTTAGTACCCAAGGCGTCTCCAGATCTAAATTAAAAAGAACCGCTGCTCTCCGGTCAGCCGCCAGGTATGGAGGTAACTAAAGTTCAAGAACTCTAGATATAGGGTTGGGGATCCGTTACGCTAGATCCAGCTTTTGCGTGGGTTAAGCCATTATGTCCTTCGTCGGTCTACATATTCACAGCGACTATAGCCTGCTGGATGGGGCGAGCCAGCTACCCGACCTCGTGGCCTGTGCCGCCGAGTTAGGGATGCCCGCGATCGCTCTCACCGATCACGGCGTCATGTATGGGGCGCTGGAGCTGCTGAAGATTTGTAAGGACAAGGGCGTCAAGCCCATCATCGGCAACGAGATGTACGTCATCAACGGCGACATCACCAAGCAGGAGCGGCGGCCCAAGTATCACCAGGTGGTGCTGGCGAAAAACACCCAGGGCTACAAAAACCTGGTGAAGCTGACGACTATTTCCCACCTCAAAGGCGTCCAGGGCAAAGGTATTTTCTCCCGTCCCTGCATTAGCAAAGAGCTGATCCAGCAATACCACGAGGGGCTGATCGTCACCAGCGGCTGTCTGGCCGGGGAGGTGCCCCAGGCCATCCTCCAGCGCAAGCCCGACATCGCCCGCCGGGTGGCCCAGTGGTACAAAGACCTGTTCGGCGAGGACTATTACCTGGAAATCCAGGACCACGGCCTGCCCGAGGAGCGCATCATCAACCCGGAAATTGTCCGCATTGCGCGGGAGCTGGACATTAAGCTGGTGGCCACCAACGACTCCCACTACATCTCCTGCTACGACGTGGAGGCCCACGACGCCCTGCTGTGCATCCAGACCGGCAAGCTGATTACGGAAGATCGGCGGCTGCGCTACACGGGCACGGAATACCTCAAGTCCGCTGAGGAGATGGGCCAGCTCTTTCGCGATCATCTAACGGCAGATGTGATTGGGGAGGCGATCGCCAACACCCTCGAAGTCGCCGCCAAAGTCCAGGACTACGAAGGGCTGCTGGGTGCCCCCCGCATCCCCGACTACCCGATTCCCACAGGCTATACGCCCGCCACCTATCTGGCGGAGGTGACCCGCCACGGGCTGATGCGGCGGCTCCATGTGGATGCCTATGAAGCGATTGAGGAGGGATATCGCGATCGCCTGGAGTACGAGCTGGAAATGATGGAGCAGATGGGGTTTTCCACCTACTTCCTGGTGGTGTGGGACTACATCAAGTTTGCGCGGGACCGGAATATCCCCGTGGGGCCAGGGCGGGGGTCGGCGGCGGGTTCCCTGGTGGCCTATGCCCTGGGCATTACCAACATCGATCCGGTGCACCACGGCCTGCTGTTTGAGCGGTTTTTGAACCCGGAACGTAAGTCCATGCCGGATATTGATACGGACTTTTGCATTGAGCGGCGGGACGAGGTGATCCAGTACGTCACTGAGAAATACGGGGGCGATCGGGTGGCCCAGATTATCACCTACAACCGCATGACCTCCAAGGCCGTGCTCAAGGACGTGGCGCGGGTGCTGGACATTCCCTTCGATGAGTCCAACCGCATGGCCAAGCTGATTCCGGTGGTGCGGGGCAAGCCCACCAAGCTAAAGGTGATGATCTCCGATGAAACCCCGTCCCCGGAATTCAAAGAAAAGTACGAGAACGACCCCAAGGTGCGCCGCTGGATTGACATGGCTCTGCGCATCGAGGGCACCAACAAGAGCGTCGGTATCCACGCGGCGGGGGTGGTGATTTCGGCCCAGCCCCTGGATGAGGTCGTCCCCCTCCAGCGCAACAAGGACGATGACGGCATCGTCACCCAGTATTCGATGGAGGACATCGAGTCCATGGGCCTGCTGAAGATGGACTTCCTGGGGCTAAAAAACCTCACCATGATCCAGAAAACGGTGGATCTGATCGAGCGCAACCATAAGGGCAAGCTAGACCTGGATCGTCTGCCCCTGGACGACCCGGAAACCTACCGTCTGCTGGGCCGGGGCGACCTGGCGGGCATCTTCCAGCTAGAGTCGTCGGGGATGCGCCAGATCGTGCGGGACTTGAAACCCTCCGGCCTTGAGGATATCTCCTCGGTGCTGGCCCTTTACCGACCGGGACCGCTGGATGCGGGACTGATTCCCAAGTTCATCAACCGCAAGCACGGGCGGGAGAAGATCGAGTACCAGCACAAAATTCTGGAACCCATCCTCAACGAAACCTACGGCATCATGGTCTACCAGGAGCAGATCATGAAAATCGCCCAGGACATGGCCGACTATTCCCTGGGGCAGGCCGACCTGCTGCGGCGGGCGATGGGTAAGAAAAAAATGTCGGAGATGATGAAGCACAAGGATCTTTTTGTGGAGGGCGCAACTAAGAACGAAGTCCCCAAGAAGGTCGCCGAAGAACTGTGGGAGCAGATGGTGCAGTTTGCTGAATACTGCCTCAGCGCCGACACCGAAGTGCTCACGGTGGAGTATGGCCCCCTCCCCATCGGCAAAATTGTGGCCCAGCAAATCCCCTGCACGGTCTACAGCGTCGATGCCCACGGCCACCTCTACACCCAACCCATCGCCCAGTGGCACGATCGCGGCAACCAACCCATCTTTGAGTACACCCTGGAGGACGGCTCCACCATCCGCGCCACCCCCGACCACCAGTTCATGACCACCGCTGGCGAGATGCGGCCCATCGACGACATCTTTGAGCGGGGACTGGAGCTGAAGCGATTGGAGGTGCGATCGCCCCTTCCCCTGATCCCAGCCTAACCTTAAAATATGCTGCTCCGTTTCCCGTAATTCCTTGACCGAGGCTACACCAATGGTTCGCACTACTGAGACCGCCCCTGCTGGCTTCATGCCGCGATCGCCCGAACGCCGTGTGGTATTTCATAACCTCACCTGGCAGTCGTACATCACTATTCAGGATGCTCTGGGCAAGAATCGCTCATCGCGGCTCACCTACGATCGCGGGACGTTGGAAATCACCATGCCTCTGGAAGAACACGAGTTTGCGAAAGAGCTAATCGGCCTGTTTATTCGCATTCTGGTTGAGGAACTGGGGCTGCGAATTAAATCGATGGGATCAACAACCCTCAATTATCCTGACCTGGATCGGGGCGCGGAACCAGACAATGCTTACTACATTCAAAATCAATCCAGGGTGGCGGGCAGAACGGTTGACCTGGCGATCGATCCGCCCCCAGACCTGGTGGTTGAAGTTGATATTACCTCAACGGACATCGATAAGCTTGCCCTCTATGCAAACATGGGCATTTCTGAGTTTTGGCGATACAACGGTCAGGTACTTCGCATCTATCAGCTTGAAGGCCAAAGCTACGTCGAAATGGAAACCAGTCCAACATTTCCAGCCATCCCCAAATCCCGCTTTTATGAGTTCCTGGCTCAGGCCAAGACGGATGAAGTTGGGGCAAGTAAAACACTTCGTGCCTGGGTTCATCAACAGATCTCGCTTTAGCAAAAGCTAAGTCAAATAGATTGGTCACTAAAAAAGATTTGTCAATTATCGAAATAAACGTACCAATGGCCGAATTCTCTCTAGGAGCTAGCCCCAATATTAGCCATAACTTTCAGTCAGACATCAAGTCAGACATTCGCTTTGGCGATTGTCTGGATGTGCTGTCCCAATTTCCAGATAATTCCTTCGATCTGATCGTGACTTCTCCTCCCTACGCAGATAGTCGAGCGAAAACCTATGGCGGCATTAAACCAGACGACTATGTGGAGTGGTTCTTACCCAGAACTGCGGAATTTTTGAGAGTTCTTAACCCGACCGGTACCTTTATTTTGAACATTAAGGAAAAGGTGGTCAATGGGGAACGGCACACTTACGTTTTGGAATTAATTTTAGAAATGAGAAGGCAGGGCTGGCTATGGACTGAAGAATTTATCTGGCACAAGAAGAATTGCTATCCGGGAAAATGGCCGAATCGTTTCCGGGATGCCTGGGAAAGATGTTTGCAGTTCAACAAGCATAAAAAATTTAATATGTATCAGGAGGCGGTGATGGTGCCTGTGGGAAGCTGGGCCGATACTCGACTTAAAAATTTAAGCGAAACCGATCAAACCAGAGATGAATCAAAAGTTGGTAGCGGGTTTGGCAAAAATGTCTCTAACTGGGTCGGGAAGGACAAAGTCTATCCCACAAACGTCATTCATCTTTCGACAGAGTGCGGCAATAAGAAACATAGCGCCGCTTTTCCCAGGTCTTTACCCGCATGGTTCATCAAGCTTTTTACTCAAGAAGGAGATTGGGTTCTCGATCCATTTTTAGGATCTGGAACAACTTGTCAGGTAGCGCAAGAGCTATACCGAAATTCGGTCGGCATTGAAATTTCCGCTGATTATTACAAACTCGCGCTAGATAGTATGGAACCTTTGCAGCATAAACTTTTTGAGAACGGTTCAGCTTATGCCGCCCATCGAGCAACGGGTGATAGTTAGATATGTTGAGGAGAACATTCCTCAATTTCACGAAAGCCGCATCAACGGGCTAAAGAACCTGAAACTTCAGAAAATCTTAAAGAGGAAGAATCCTTACCTGTTCAAAGCTAAAAATATCAATACGGCTGGAGATTTTGTGAAAGGCTTACTAGATGCTCATTTATCTTCCTCAGAGGAGGGATTGTTTGGGGGTTTTCTGGAGGGGCTTGCCGTATTCATTTGTTCTCAAACCTTTAACGGTCGTAAGTCTTCTGCAGAAGGAATTGATTTGGAATTTGAGCGGGAGGGGGTCAGATATCTCGTTTCAATTAAATCGGGGCCTAACTGGGGAAACAGCTCTCAAATTCGGAGAATGATAGATAATTTCAATAAAGCCAAAAAAATACTCGGAACGAATACATCTCTAGTCAACGTTGTTGCAATCAATGGCTGCTGCTATGGAAAGGATAATCGACCTGATAAGGGAACCTATTTGAAACTATGTGGTCAGCGTTTTTGGGAATTTATTTCAGGAGATGAAGCGCTATACACTGAGATAATTGAACCCCTTGGTTATAGAGCGAAAGAAAATAACGAGAATTTTGAACAGGAATATAGCAAGGTCATTAATCGATTTACAAGGGAGTTTATGCAAGATTTTTGTAATTTGGAGGGCGAAATAGTCTGGTCAGAAATTGTTAAACTTAACTCCGCTTCTGAAGGTTAGCCGGATAAGAAATTTGCCCTGACCCTTTGATAAAGAAATAAGCTTAAATAGTACGCAGAGTAAAAACGATCTTTTTGAGTTCAAATAATCTTAGTTAGCTCAAATGATACAAACACCGTTTAAAGCACTGACCCTGGCGGAGTTTTTGCAATTACCAGAAACAAAGCCCGCAAGTGAATACATCAATGGCCAAATTATTCAGAAACCTATGCCCCAGGGAAAGCATAGCGCCATTCAAGGGGAACTCGTCCCGGCCATCAATGCTGTTGTAAAACCCCGGAGAATTGCGCGTGCGTTCCCGGAATTACGCTGCACCTTTGGGGGGCGCTCAACGGTTCCTGATATTGTTGTTTTCCTCTCGAGCCGTATTCCCCGTGATGCGAATGGGGAAGTTGCGAACACGTTTCCGATCGCGCCCGATTGGAAGATTGAAATCCTATCTCCTGACCAAAGCCAAACGAAAGTAACGAAGAACACTCTTCATTGCTTGAAGCATGGAACCCAGATGGGATGGCTGATCGATCCAGATGAGCAAACCGTGTTTGTCTACTATTCCAAACAAGAACCTGAAGTGTTGGATGAGCCAGACAAAGTGATTCCTGTGCCCTCTTTTGCAGGTGAGCTGCGACTCACGGTTCAAGACCTGTTTGGTTGGCTGCTGGAGTGAGGGATATGGTTCGCGATTGGCAGGGAATACTGGGGGGGCGATCGCCCAACTTGGCCTCTCTTTCCACGAATGGGCACAGCTCAAACCCACCGAACCGGTTCCCGAAGGGGCGAATTTGATGTGCATTGTTCCGGCGGAGGCGATCGCCGTCTAAGTTCAAATAGTTGCAGATAACTTCAGATAACCTGTGTAATTCCACACCTAGTTCAAATCCATGCCGCAACTCACTTTTTCCCGACTCAATCTACCGACGCTGCAACAATTTGTTCGCATTCGTGACCGTGGCGTAGGAGCTTATGATTGGCTTCAGTCCGACGACATTGCTTTGAGCGATCGCGAACAGACGCATTTGGACGAAATCCAGGCCCGCCTGTTAAATGAGCGAGTTCAGTTAATGAATGAAGCAACCGTCTGGTCGCGGGTCATTTATCCCATGCTGATTTTGGCAGAGCGGGATACGATTCAAGCGTGGGCGGGGGTTCCCCTCAGTGCTCAATATCCCAAGTTCATTCTGGAGGGGATTGCAGACGGAGTATTGGGACAATCTATCGCGGGGCAGGTTGAGGTTCCCCATCTTCTAGTGGTTGAGGCGAAGCGGGGATTAGAGGCACAGAATCCACAGGTGCAGCTTTATGGTGAAATTTTGGCAGCGGCTTTCCTTAATTGGAAAGGCGACCAGCGGGTTCCCCAGGAGATGTTTGGATGTTATACCATTTCAGAGGTCTGGACATTTGTGCGAGGCGAGATAGAGGGCTTTGAAACCGATCAGCCTAACTTACGGGTAGAATCCTCCAGAGAATTCTCTGAGAGGCTGGAAGCTGCGACCATTCTTAAAATTCTTAAGGGGATTATTGCCCGACGATTGGCCCAGACGGAACTAGCGAGTACTGGTTGAGCCATCCAAGCTGACAGTAGCGCTAGCCCAGGTTTCGCAAAGTAGAAATATCCGCAGATTACGCAGATGGGCGCAGATAGAGAATCGGCAGGAAGTTATTCATCTACAAAATCTGCGAAATCTGCGAAATCTGCGGACAAACACCGCCCTGACAAACGGTCAAATCTTTCCAGAAAGCGCCCAAGGACACCAGAGGAACCCATCGTGAAAATCATCAGCCGCACCCCCATCGGAACCCAGCCCGTCTACGACATTGGCGTTGAGCGGGATCATAACTTTCTCCTGGCCAACGGCCTGGTCGCCGCCAACTGCTTCAACAAATCCCACTCCACCGCCTACGGCTACGTCACCTTTCAGACCGCCTACCTCAAGGCCAACTATCCCGTGGAGTACATGGCCGCCCTGCTCACCGCCAACAGCGGCGATCAGGAGAAAGTGCAGCAGTACATTGCCAACTGCATCGCGATGGGGATCAGCGTCCTGCCGCCCGACATTAATCGCTCCGGCTATGACTTTACGCCGTCTGGGCGAACCATTGTGTTTGGCCTGTCGGCGGTGCGTAACGTGGGGCAGGGGGCGATCGAGCATATTTTGGAGGCGCGGGCGGCGGAGGGGGAGTTTCAGTCCCTGGCGGATTTGTGCGATCGCGTCGCCTATCCTAAAGACTCCCGCAGCGACTCCCGCACGGTGAACCGTCGAGCACTGGAGGCGCTGAT
>JAYKGU010000208.1:0-5551 GCA_035285585.1 Synechococcales cyanobacterium | reverse complement strand
GAAGGTTAGAAAACCGGGGCGCTCCCCCGGTTTTCTAACCTGAATTTAATTGTGCTGACCTACTTAAAACTTCATTCTTTCGACTGGAGACATCACCTCTATGTTCTTCCATTGGACGTATCTCATTCTGATTCCCGGTATGGTGCTGATGGTGTGGGCGCAGAGCCAGGTGAAAGGCACCTACCGTCGCTACTCGCAAATCTCATCCAGCCTGGGCATGACGGGAGCCGACGTAGCCAAAACCATTCTCCGTAAAATGGGAGTCTCTGACGTGCGGGTTGAGCCAGTCGCTGGGGAATTAACTGACCATTACGACCCCAGTGCCAAGGCCGTTCGCCTTTCCCAGGGGGTCTACAGCTCCCGGTCCCTGGCGGCGGCAGCGGTGGCGGCCCACGAATGCGGACACGTTCTGCAAGATCAGCAGGGCTATGCCTTCATGAACTTTCGGGCATCCCTGGTACCCGCTGCCAACCTGGGTTCCCAAATTGGGCCAGCCCTGGTGATTCTGGGAATTTTTCTGAATGCCATGGGTACGGTTTCCTCCCTATTTATCAACCTGGGCATCTTCCTATTCGTCGCGGTAATTGCCTTCCACCTCATTACCCTGCCGGTGGAGTTCGATGCCTCCAGCCGTGCCCTGAAGCTGATCGACCAGCTTGGCATTCTCCAGGGCGACGAGAAGCGGGGGGCAAAGGCCGTCCTCCAGGCGGCAGCCTGGACCTATGTGGCAACAGCAGTTTATGCGGTGCTCCAACTGGTTCAGCTCCTGCTGATTTCCCGAAATCGATGAATTGGCGAGGGTTGCTGCTCAAAGCGGGACAAGATTAGCGGGAAAGTGAGGCGCGCCGTACCCCACTTTCCCGCATTAAGTTAATACCCAGTCAGCGATTTATGAAGGGCATTGTCGCGATCGCCCTATGCACAAGTCCCAGACCCAACTAGACTTGTTTCTAGTTAATAACACGCAGTTAGTGGGGACTATGCAGGAGAGCATGCGAATTCTGTTTGTTGCCGCCGAGGCAGCACCCATTGCCAAGGTGGGCGGCATGGGGGACGTGGTTGGATCACTACCATCGGTTTTAAGAGCGATGGGGCATGACGTCCGCATCTTGATGCCCTACTATGGATTTCTTCCCGACAAAATGGAGATCCCTAAGAAACCGATCTGGCAAGGCTCCGCCATGTTCCAGAGCTTTTCAATTTATGAGGCGGTTTTACCAGGAACGGATGTGCCCCTCTATCTACTCGGCCACCCATCCTTCTTGCCCCGTCGCGTCTACTATGGCGAAGATGAAGAGTGGCGGTTCACCCTTTTTGCCAACGGGGCCGCTGAGTTTGCCTGGAACTACTGGAAACCCCAGATTATCCACTGCCACGACTGGCATACGGGCATGATTCCCGTCTGGATGCACCAGTCTCCCGATATCTCCACCGTTTTCACCATCCACAATCTGGCCTACCAAGGCCCCTGGCGCTGGAAGCTAGAACAGATGACCTGGTGCCCCTGGTATATGCAGGGGCACAACACCATGGCGGCGGCAGTGCAGTTTGCCAATATCGTTAACACGGTGTCGCCCACCTACGCCCAGCAGATTCAAACCGCCAGCTATGGGGAAACCCTGGAGGGGCTGCTGTCGTTTATTAGCAGCAAACTGGTCGGCATCCTCAATGGCATTGACATCAAATCCTTCGATCCTGAAACCGACAGGCAGTTGGCACAGAACTTTTCCAGCGACACCCTGGATCAGCGCCGCGCTAATAAAATCGCGATTCAGGAAGAGGTGGGCCTGGAGGTAAACTCTAAAGCCTTTCTGATTGGCATGGTGTCGCGCCTGGTAGAGCAAAAGGGGCTAGATCTCATCCTGCAAATGCTCGATCGCTTTATGTCTTACACCGATGCCCAGTTCATTGTGCTAGGAACGGGCGATCGCTACTACGAAACCCAGCTCTGGCAAATTGCCTCCCGCTATCCAGGGCGCATGTCTGCCTACCTGCTCTATAACGATGGTCTAGCCCGCCGCATCTACGCCGGGTCAGACGCTTTCTTGATGCCGTCTCGCTTTGAGCCTTGTGGTATCAGCCAGCTCATCGCCATGCGCTATGGCTGTGTGCCCATCGTCCGCCGCACGGGGGGGCTGGTAGATACGGTTCAGCACCACGACCCCATGACCCATTCGGGCACGGGCTACTGCTTCGATCGCTACGAACCGCTCGACCTCTATACCTGCATGGTAAGGGCCTGGGAGGGGTTCCATTACAAAGACCGCTGGCAGGAGCTACAGCAGCGGGGCATGGCCGCCGACTTTAGCTGGGACAAGTCTGCCAAGGAATATGTCCGGATCTACCGCCAGGTGCTGGGCCTGCCCCCGGAGGAGGAGGCGATCGCAGCGGACTGAACCTTACCAGTTGTATTCCCGCAGGTTTTCCACATACATGGCCGGATCCTGGGCGACCCAGCCCATCTCCGAGTTGGAGCGCACCTCAAAATGCAGGTGGGGGGCGTAGGAGAGGCCGGTGGTACCCGCTGTGCCAATCACGTCTCCCATGTTGACTGATTGCCCAACTTGCACAGCAATGTCGGCAAGTTGGGCGTAGCGGGTTTGCAGCCCCTGGGGATGGTTGATCACCACCAGATTCCCGTAGCTGCCCTGTTCCCCCGCAAAGGCAACCACCCCCGACCCTACGGCAGAAATGGGGGTGCCCTGGACGGCTTCCAGGTCAATGCCGCTATGGAATTCAACGTCACCCTCCACCGGGTCTACCTGCCAGCCATAGCCCAGGGTTACCGAGGCCACGCTAGGGAGCGGATAGCCCTGGAGAACGGTGCGCTGAGCGGTCGAGGCGGATGGAGCCGCTCCTCCTGCGGGCGACCAGTTGACCCCTGGGACAAAGACAACACTGGGGGCGTCTGGACAGCCGTTAATTTCGAACAGCACATCGGCCCGGACATTGTAGGTGTCGGCCAGGTCTTGCCAGGTAGCGCCAGCGGGGGCATTAACCCGAATGCCGTTGTAAGGCGGAATCTGCACCTCCGTGCCAGGGGATAGGGAGCCACTGCGGAGGGCCGGATTGAAGCCCAGAAGCGTGGTGGGGAGTAAATCGTAGCGGGTGGCGATCGCCTCCAGGGTTTCCCCCGCCGCGACCCGATGGCGAATGACCTGAGACAGAGCCGGTTCAGGACAAATGGCCGCCGTCTGTTTTGTTTGGGCCACTTGGGCTGCCGGTGCAAGGAGAATCGCTGCGCTGGACAAACTTGTGCTACTGGCCCAATCCCCTGACCAGTCAGTAGACCCGGCGGCGGCATTTCCAGAGAGGGGCAGCCCCAACAAACCCAGGCAGCTTGCGGTAGCAAAGACAAATCGGATTCGGTTCATCGGATGGTGGATTAAGTCTGAGATACTAAACAATTCAAAGTAGGCAGGTAGCCATAAATAAACGAAGCTGGAGCTGAGCGCTCACGAAGCCACCTACAACCCGCCGTTTAAAGTAGATTTCATCGCTGGTCAGGCCGCTTCAGGAAGCGTTGCTGGTAATCAGCTAAGATGGTGGGGACGCTTTTTATGCACCGAAATAATGTTTTGAAATGGGGTCTCGTAAACACGCTATTCCCATTCCAATCGAGGTGAAACCCTTCTATGTTGCTATTTCCCAGGTTAGCTTGGTTATACTCAATCCATCAGCGTGTTGTCCGGGAATCGCTTAAGGGGATTGGTTAGCCCATACCTGGGGCTGTGTCAAGCGTAATTTCCAGGTTAAAGCCTGGTGAAGTTTCTCCAGCAGGTGAAACCTGACACCACCTCAGCTCAGACAACGATTCGCCCGTTGGGAGACCATTTATTGCCGTCATCAGGCTACGAATCATGGGGTTTTCTTTTAAGCAGCTTCGTTCTTACACCGCATTTTTTCTCATCGGTGGAGGTCTTGGGTTTACGGGCGGGTATTATTTCAGTACCCAGAATCAGCCTGACATTGCCCAGGCTGAAAATCCTGAGCAGGTCACAGCGCCCGTTTCACGGCTGACGGCATTTCCCGCAGATGATGCCCAAGCTCTGCTTGAGGGGAGCATTGAACGCACAAACCCTAACTTCATTGCCGAGGCAGTTGAGCAGGTTGGCCCAGCGGTGGTGCGTATCGATTCCAGCCGTACGGTGGTAGGTCGGGCAACTGATCCCTTTCAAAACCCCCTGTTTCGCAGATTTTTTGGCGATGAAATTCCCAATCCCGAACGCATTGAGCGGGGGACAGGCTCAGGGTTTATTCTGAGTGCCGATGGTCAGCTAATCACCAATGCCCATGTTGTTGCTGGGGCTGATATGGTCAAGGTGACGCTCAAGGATGGGCGAAGTTTCGATGGTACGGTTCTGGGCACCGACCCTATTACCGACATCGCGGTAATTAAGATTGAGGCTGACGGCCTGCCCGCAGTCACCTTGGGTAGCTCAGAAAACCTGGTGCCAGGCCAGTGGGCGATCGCCATTGGTAACCCTCTCGGTTTAGACAACACCGTCACAGCGGGTATCATCAGCGCCATCGGTCGCTCCAGTTCTCAGGTGGGCATTCCTGACAAGCGGGTACGCTTCATTCAAACCGATGCAGCCATCAATCCTGGAAACTCTGGGGGGCCACTGCTCAATGACCAGGGCGAGGTGATTGGTATCAACACCGCCATCCGGGCAGATGCCCAGGGGTTGGGATTTGCGATTCCTATCGAAACCGCCGCTCGCATTGCCGATCAGCTCTTTGCTACGGGGAAAGCCCAGCATCCTTACATCGGCATTCAAATGATTGACTTATCACCCGAAGCTCTGGAGCAGTTGAAGGACGACGAATCCCTTGGCTTTAAAGTCACGCGTGCCGATGGCGTGCTCATCATGAAGGTCATGCCTGGAACCCCGGCTGAAGCCGCCGACTTGCAGGCCGGGGATGTCATTCTGTCGGTAAATGGAGTTTCGGTAGCAACGGCTGCCGACGTTCAGGAACAGGTAGAAGACACCGCCATCGGTAACTCACTAGAAATAGAGCTAGATCGGCAGGGAGAAGCGCTGACCGTCGAACTGCGACCGACAACGCTGCCCGTTGATGAGCTACAGTGACCTGGATAGAGAACCAGGGAAACGCCTGGGCGCGATCGCCCTAGGCGTGATCGTCGTCTCGCGGGTCGGTGCGCAGTGAAATTGAGCCAGCCATGCTGTCTTCCAGCTCCATCCGCTGCTCCATGCGGCGCAGGAAATATCCCGTCATCATAGCTGAAGCCAGCAACCCTGCGAGGTTTTCGCGATCCGTGGTGACCTGGACGTTAAACGCCTCAGACGGCAAAACACCGACCAGCCCTTGAACGTTTTGGGAGATGATTTGCTTAATTTCGGGGCTAACCGAGCGAGCCACCATCGCTAGCATCTCTGGGGACTGGTGCTGCATGTACTGCAGTAGCTGGTTAGCCTGAACCTCCTCGTCGTGCTCGTCAAAGAAGTTGGCGCTGTTGGAATGAAAGACCATAGAGCCTGATTGGTTCACATTAAGATCTATTGTTACATTTATACCCCCTGTAATG
>JAYKGU010000207.1:0-33737 GCA_035285585.1 Synechococcales cyanobacterium | reverse complement strand
CAGGGGCAGCGGATTGGGCGACTTTGATCAGACCGGAGGTCAGGCCATTGGGCGCAGCGGCTTTTGCCACGGTAGCCGCCCCGTTGGCTAAATTCAAAGAATTGCCGTTGGACTGGCCCAAGTTCTTTAGTAGATCTGAAATCTGGCTGGTGACGCCACCCAGGTCGGGGCTGGGTACTTGCAATTGCTGAACGTAATCGGTCACGCTTTCGCGCAGGCGATCGGGGGCCAGACCCGATGCCAGTTCTGACCTCAGCTCTTTGGTGACGGCCTCCACCGAGGCTTCCACCGTATTTACAATCTGAGCATTCACCGCACTGCCGCTGAGGGCCGTTGCCACTGTGCCCAAAACTCCCTGCAAACCACTGCTGGTGGTGCTGCCCACTGCACTGAAGACCGACCCCACCGTGCGTGAACCCGCCCACAGCAGCAGGAGAAAGTAAGCTGACCAGATGACCACCCCCAGGATGGCTCCCAGCCCCATGCTTTGAATGAGCGTCAGTTTAACCGCCAGAAAGCAGGCGGTGAAGACGGCAATATTAACAACAAACAGCAGCCAGCCGCCCACTTTGGACTCCATGCCACGGGCCTTTTTACCCCAGCTTTTGCTTTCCCCTTCAAAGGGATTGACCCCAGAGGAAATATCGGCGGCGAGGGTGAAATTTGTCAGTAAAAATTGGAAGGCGAACGCCATAAGGACGCCCGCAATCAATGCAATAAAAAACTGTGGCCCGGATAGAAACTCCAGGGCAGTGAGGCTTGGTACTGCCTCAGTTTGAAGCGCACCAAAGTGGGTTGTTTTTAATACAATCTCAATAAATTGAGCCATCTTTCTTATCTCTGAATTCTATGATTTTTTTGAATCACGTAGGCTGGGTTAGCGCTAGCGTAACCCAGCAAAACTACTTCGGATGTTGGATTAATTCCTTCGGAGATGTTTCACGAAGAACGCTTTGCTCAACACCAACCTACGTGAAACTTTGACTAGTAGCGATCGCGACTTCCCACCGTTGCCCGTTCTTCGGGGGTGGTAACGCGGGCGGGCTTGGCAATAAAGCCAAAGTATGCGGCAATCAACGCCGTCAGGGCATGGAGCCAGATATCGTTACCAAAGATAGGAATCAGACCAAAGGTCGTCCGCAGCACGGGGAAGAATCCCATGATGGCCAGAACTCCATAGAAAATCGCCAATCCCTTGCTGTAGGTGCGAGAGGCAGGATAGGTGCGATATGCTGAAACGCCCCAGATCCCCACTGCCAGGTGCACAATGTTGTGCAGCACGTTAATTGGGAAAATTCCCAGCAGGAAGCCGTATCCAGCCTCTACTGCCAGATCGGGGGCTACCGCAGGAGTCGTAACAAACCCTGGAATAAAACCAAGGATGCCAACCAGTATATAGACGATGCCACTAATTAATGCAAACAAACGAACGCTCATGATAGTTTCTCCTGAGTTGTCAATCAAAGCTTTGAGCTGCTCCAGTAACCTCCCGCAAACTTTCCATCTTCCGGGGATTTTCTCCCAACGTCGATGGATTACGCGCAGTGAAGTATGGCCCTTGTTCCAGCCAATAATCCCGCTGGGCCTGAAAAGGTAACTGAAAGACGTGAACCAACTGGTTATCTTCTGGATCGGTATAGGCCGGAACACCGATGGTAATTGCTGATTGGGGTACGTTCAGCCGCAGGGTTTGGTGCAGCCAATCCCACCAGGGAAAGATAACTGAATAGTTGGAATTGGTTTCTTCCCGCACCTGGGAGTGATGAATGCCGTGCATCCGGGGGGTGACCAGAACCTTGCCAATCCACCGCTCTACTTCCAGGGGTAGATGCACATTGCTGTGGTGGAAGAGGGTGTTGGATTGGTAGATCAGCTCGTAGAGAAGGTATGTCCCAAGGGATGCGCCAATCAAGCCCACCTGGGCTGCCCGCAAACCCGCCGAGAAGATCATTTCGCCAAAGTGGAAGCGAAAGCCGGTGGAAACATCCAGATCCGGGTCAATGTGGTGGGCGTTGTGAAAGCGCCACAGGAAGGGGATGCCGTGGTTGGCGCGATGCCAGTAATAGAAGGTGAGATCCAAAAGCAGAAAGGCGATCGCCCCTCCCAGCAGTGGCGAAACCGGCAACCAGCGCACCAGCCCAAAGGACTGCTGATCGGCCCACTGAATCGTGAAGTAGGCGGCGGTTTGCACCAGGGAAAAGTTGATCAAAGCAGCGATCGCCGTCACCCCCGCATTGACCTTTAATCGCCCCCATAAAGGGCGAGTTGGTTGCCGCAAGGGGTAGACTCGCTCACCCAAAAATAGAATCAGAAATACTGCCCCAATTAAAACAGGCAGAAACAGTATGGCGATCGTGGGAACATTATTATCAGTCATAGGGAATTACCTGCCTTCAGGGAAGCATTCCAAAGGCAACTTTCAAAAGCGGCTTTCAAGGGCTGAACTCTCGAAATCAGCTCTCAAAAAGTATTCATCAAGTAACGATTTCTATTTCGGTAATCGGTTTAGCGACAGTTCTTTGCTTGATGGTTAACTGCTGTCAGCTTAAGAAACACGCCCCCGAACAGCCTCAGTATGGAGGAGTATATTCAGGGACACTCCCATATCTAAAGGCATAGAAGCCGTTACTGCTTCACTAGACTGCGCACCGTGGACTTCATTCTGCGCCAGAAGTGCCGCTGGGGTGGGGTAGGCGGGGTGGGTTCATGGAGGTAGCGGTAGTGCTCCCAAATAGGCCAGTAGGGGCAGCCCGGTTCGATGTGCATGCCCGCCCAGTGGAGGTACTGCAACGGCTGGTTGAGGTGGGAGTCGTACAGAATGTGGTTATTGGGGACAAAGTGAGGACTGCCCGCCCAGCTACCGGGGGCACCACCGGGGCGACGCACAATGTTAAACCGCCTGGCGACCCGCTTAAGGATCATGTAGTTAATAATGGGCTGATCGGAGGTTTTTTGGGAGAAGTCGAAATAGTGGGGATGGGCGGCGCACTCTTCAAAGGTTTGGTACAAATCGGCCTCGGTAATGACGCCTTTCCTGGAACCCCAGAGGCCACCGTTGAAGATATCCGCCAGGTCGGCCTCAGTTAATGCCCCTTCGTCTAACACCGCCGGGGTAAAGACATTGGTGATGCCGCCCCGGTGCTGGTAGTCGCAGCAGATGAAGTCATACTCATCCAAATAGTTGAGGTTGTTGGCGATCGCCTCAAACACCACAATATCCGTGTCGATGTACAGAAACTCATCAAAGGGGCCAAACCAGCAGGCTTGCTTGCGAAACTGATTGGGGCGGGCAAAAAATCCTTCACCAAAGGTTTGAAACAGCCGCTGGGATAGCCGTTCAATAAACTCCAGATCTTCGTAGACGGTGACGTCAAACCGCTCGTTGAGCACCTCGGCCACTGCTTCGTAGTTTTCGTCGTAGGGAATGAGCACGACAGGGGTGTAGGGGTCGTGGAACCGGATGCTGTTCAGCAGGGCAATCCCATGGCTGAGTACCCGATCGTTAGCTGTGATATAAATCCCGCGAGTCATGGAACAGTCCTCCTGTGGGGTTAACGAACGAAGCCAATTTTGCGCAGCACCCGTTTTCTGAGACTGGGGGGAGCATTGTAGGGGCGAGGCGTGCCCGTCAGGGGGGGGCGATGGTCGGGTTCGTGCAGGAACCGATAGTGCAGGAATAAATTGCGGTAGGGGAAACCAATATTTTCTCCAGCAGCCACCTTAGTGAACAGCTTGGACGAGAGGCCAATGTAGTGCAGGTAGGTGACGGGGATGCCGCGATCGTAAAGCCGATGGTTCCGTTCTTCAAAGTGGCTAGAGGTGACGGCGTTGCCTGTGACCTGATCCGCCGGTAGTTGCAGGGCCAGGTTGCAGATGGAGAGGC
Organism: Synechococcales cyanobacterium; assembly: GCA_035285585.1. Taxonomy (GTDB): domain Bacteria; phylum Cyanobacteriota; class Cyanobacteriia; order CAKZMO01; family CAKZMO01; genus JAYKGU01. The sequence continues at coordinate 29,854 of JAYKGU010000207.1, read as the reverse complement.
GCGATCGCAACGTCATATAGTTCAAAACCGACTGGTTGGGGGCGGCCAGGTAGAGCACCTCGGCGTCGCCCTCGGCTAGCCGCTCCACCAGCCAGTCCCGCCGTTCGGGGGGGAACATGCCTTTCTTTGAGGCGAAGAAGCCGGAGCAGAAAATATTGGCTTGCAGTTGGGACGGTTCAAAAATTTCCTGGAGTCGGGGGGCGTTGACGTTGAAAATATGGGTGGGGTCCCGGTGCTGGAAGTCGTAGATGACAAAGTCGTGGTCGTCGAGGGCGGCAAACACCCGGTCGAGGGAGTGGAGCACCAGGGTGTCGGCATCCAGGTAGATGAAGCGATCGAAGGGAGCCTGGGGGTCAAAGGCGGCATAGCGGTGGTTGCACTCCAGCCGATAGACGTCCTCCAGACCTTTCTCTGCCCGCCAGGTTTGCAGGGCGTGGGGATGGGTAGCCCACACACGCCGGGAGAAGTCTTCCCAGGGGGCAAACAGGGCCGCATCCTCCATGAGGGTCACCTGGGGCCGATGGGCAATCTCTGCCCGTAGCCGCTCTACCCGCTGGTTATAGGCGATGATGCAAACCGGCGTCTCTTTTCCGTGGTTGGCCTCGATGCTGTTGAGCAGGGCCACGGCCTGATCGAACACCACGTCATTCGCCAGCGTGTAAATTCCATTGATGATCCCGTTGCCTATGCCGTTATTCATGAGGACCGCTCCACAAATTCGGACAGCCAGTTTAATAAATTTAGCTTGTGTAAAATAATTTGTCGGGCCTCGGCGATCGCCCCCCGCCGCTCCTGCCACAGGTCGGGACTGGCAGTGACTTCCTGGACATAGGCAATGCCCTTCTCATCCAAACTCGGCAGCCGCAGGAAGCTCTCTGGCGGCAGGAGTTTGTCCGCCGCTGCACCGCCGTAGTAAATGGGCAGGCACCAGGCCAGCAGCGCATCCCACAGCTTCTCGCTGACGTACCAGGCGTTGTCACCGTAGTTTTCAATCGCCAGGTTGTAGAAGTAGGGAGCCATGGCCGACCATTTGTTGCCCACCGGGCCGATCGCCGCCACCGTTTCCGGCAGGTCCCGCCCATAGAAGTCAATGCCCAGCTCAGCTTCCTGGAGCTGGTGCAGGAACGCGAGCCGTTTTCGATGGTTTTCTGTGCGATCGATGCCGGAGGTGATCCAGCTACAGGTTTTCGTCTTAGCGGGCGGCGGCAGGGCGTCCAGCTCGCGAAACGAGACGCCCACGTACCAGATGGCGGGCATGTAGTCGGGCACGGGGGCGAAGTCCTCTGGCCCAGACACGTAGCCGCAGTATTGTCCCGCCTTCTGATAAATGCGCTGATGCTTGGTGATCATTTCCTCCAGGGGCGGTTCCCGCATCAGAAAAATGGTGCGCTCCTGGGGAACGCCCCGCAGCAGGGTGGTCAGGTCAGGGCTGGGGGACGGTGCAGGGCGTTGAAAGAAGGGAAACTTGCCGGATGCGGGTGGTTTGGGGAAGCTGTACTGGTACAGCAGCAACCAATCGGGACGGGGCGATCGCGCCAGCATTTGAACACCCTGCCACACGCCGAAGGGGTGAGGACTCTGGGGCCAGAGCCAGTCAGCTGGGCAGGGATTCAGCCCCACATAGGAACTCACCATCCCAATCGTTTGTTTTCCAGGGGACTGAACCATATCCAAGGGCGAAGATACGAACGGTTTTAAGAACAGGACGAGGCCGGTGGTGAACAGGTTGCCTGAGCCGTGAACGGTCTGTTGCCAGCCTTAGAGTACCCAGAATTCTGCTAGAAAAGTTACTTACAGTCCGTTCAGATTGTGTTGTAAGGTGTGGGTGGACTATCGACGTACCGTAGCCTCACAAGGAACCAGAATCTATGACTGTTGCAGCCGTACGCTTCCCCATCAACCTTGAAGCCTATCAGCCGCTGAGCCTCGACCCGGCTACCGCCACCCTCACCGACCAGCAGCGGGAGACGCTCAAGGCCAATATTCAGCTTTGTCGCGATGCGATTGTCTTCTTCACAGCGACCGGCGCAGCACGGGGCGTGGGCGGACACACGGGCGGCCCCTACGACACCGTCCCCGAAGTGATGATCCTGGACGCCCTGTTCCGGGGCAGCCCCGACCAGTTTGTGCCCATCTTCTTTGACGAAGCGGGCCACCGGGTGGCCACCCAGTACCTGATGGCGGTGCTGCACGGCGATTTAGATGCGGAGCGGCTGCTCCAGTATCGGGCAGCCTACGCCCACCTGCCCGGCCACCCCGAGCTGGGGCTGACCCCCGGCGTCAAGTTCAGCTCTGGACGGCTGGGGCACATGTGGCCCTATGTGAATGGCGTGGCCCTGGCCAACCCCGGCAAAACCGTCTTCTGCCTCGGCTCCGACGGTTCCCAGCAGGAAGGCAACGATGCGGAGGCGGCCCGCTTTGCGGTGGCCAAGGGCATCAACGTTAAGTTAATCATTGACGACAACGACGTCACCATCGCCGGACATCCCTCCGACTATCTCCCTGGCTTTAGCGTCAAGGACACCCTGGTTGGTCACGGCGTGAAGGTTCTGGAAGGGGACGGGGAAGACCTGGATGGCCTCTACAGCCGCATTTGCGAAGCCATTCATACGGATGGGCCGATTGCCGTGATCAACAAGCGGCCTATGTGCGTGGGCATTGAGGGGCTGGAAGGTTCGGAGCACGGCCATGACGTGATTTCGGTAGACGGGGCGATCGCCTACCTGGAGTCCAAGGGCCGCACCGAAGCCGCCAACTACCTCAAGGACGTGGAGAAGCCCAAGCAAACCTACAGCTTCCTCAGTGCGGGCAAAATCGGCTCTAACCGCAACACCTTTGGAGACGCGATGGTGGAAGTGCTGGGCCAGATGAGCGACGCCGATCGCAAAGAAAAGGTGATGGTAATCGACAGTGACCTGGAAGGCTCCTGCGGGCTGAAGACCATCCGCCAGGCGTACCCCGACATCTTCTATAAGTCGGGCATTATGGAGCGGGGTAACTTCTCTGCCGCCGCTGGCTTTGGCATGGCGGAAGGCAAGCAGGGCGTCTTTGCCACCTTTGCCGCCTTTCTGGAGATGTGCATTTCCGAAATCACCATGGCGCGGCTGAACAAGTCCAATGTGCTCTGCCACTTCTCCCACTCTGGCGTGGACGACATGGCGGATAACACCTGCCACTTCGGCCTCAACAACATGTTCGCCGACAACGGGCTGGACGATGGCTATGAAACCCGCCTCTACTTCCCGGCGGACGCCAACCAGATGAAAGCCTGCGTCAAGACCGTCTTCCACCAGCCGGGGATGCGGTTCATCTTCTCCACCCGCTCTAAGGTGCCCATGATTTTAGACACCGAGGGCAGTGATTTCTTTGGCGGCGACTACACCTTTACCCCCGGTAAAGACGAGGTCATCCGCGAAGGCACCGCTGGCTACATCATTAGCTTTGGTGACGCCCTGTACCGCTGTCTGGATGCAGTGGAGCGGCTGAAGCAAGAGGGCATCGACGTGGGCCTGATCAACAAGCCCACCCTCAACGTAGTGGATGAGGAGGCGATCGCCAAAGTAGGGGCAGCGCCCTTTGTGCTGATTGTGGAAGCCTTTAACCGCCGCACCGGCCTGGGTAGCCGCTTTGGCTCCTGGCTGCTGGAGCGGGGCCTGACGCCCAAATATGCCCACCTGGGTACTTACCAGGAAGGTTCCGGTGGCCTGTGGGAGCAGTTCTCTCACCAGGGGCTGGATCCGGTAAGCGTGATGAACAAAGTCAAGGAAATGGTGGGTTAATCAACAGAAACCCGGTAGGGGCAAATGGCCATTTGCCCCTACGGCGTCGGGTAGGGTCATTTTCGGAAATCACCCAAACCTTTCATTTAGGTTGGCATTGCTGGAGAAACCCCTCTACTTTGCCCAGCAGGCGGGGCCAGTCGATGGGCTTGGTGTCGTATTCGTCGCATCCGGCAGCCAGGGCTTTTTCGCGATCGCTCGCCATGGCGTGGGCAGTCAGGGCGATAACAGGGATGGCCTGGGTTTGGGGATCGGCCTTGAGGGTTTGGGTGGCCGTCCAGCCGTCCATGACGGGCAGGCTCATGTCCATCAGCACCAGGTCTGGTCGTTCCTGGGCGGTCAGGGCCACCCCCTCCTCTCCGTTGGTGGCGCTGACGACGTCATACCCGGCCTTGCGAAGCCGTCGGGTGAGCATGTCCCGGTTTAGCTCGTTATCTTCCACCAGCAGGATTTTAGGAGTTGTCCGCTGGGGTGGGGCAACATCCTCATCAAAGCTAAGCTGGAGCTTCTCGGCCTCGGCCTGAATTTCCTGAAAATACGAACTTTCCGTAATGGCGGCCACGGCCTGTGCCCGCTTCACCTCATCGATCTCCACCCGCAGCTCCTGCACTTCCCGCTTCAAGGCCGCCTCGGCTAGCTTGCGCTGGGTAATGTCTTCCAAAATGCCTTCATAGTAGACCTGGCCCTGGGCATCGGTAATGCGGCGGGCGTTTTCAGAGACCCAGATAACGTCGCCGTTTTGCTGATAGGCCCGATACTCAAACCCATTGACCTCTCCGTGGGCAGCCATCAGCCGCTGGAATTCATCCCGACGATCGGCATCTACCCAGACCTGGTCATGGACATGGGTGACGGCGTCCATCATCGCCCCTGGAGAGGGGTAGCCGTAAACTTGGGCCATGGCGGCATTAATTCGCAAAAATTTGCCCTCTGGGGTGGACTGGTAGATGCCTGAGCAGGCATTTTCAAAGATGCTGCGGTAGTTTTCTTCGGCGCGGCGGAGGGCGACCTCGGCCTGTTTGCGATCGCTGATGTCATAAAGAGCCGTCAGCACTGTCGCTTCTCCATCAAAGGCGAGGGGCTGCATGGAGGCCGCCACCCAGAAGGGTTCTCCACCGGCCCGCTGGCATTGAATTTCCCGTCGATAAACCGCCGACTGCTGGGCCAGAACTTCGACAAGCGCCTGCCGCTCGCCGGGATCATGGTAAAAATCCAGGGTGGAGCGCTCCAGCAGTGCCTCCACGGGCAGCCCAAGCGCCTGGGCTGCCGCCGCATTGGCGTAGAGAATCTGGCCGTCATTCATGCGGGAGATGAGGATGGGCACGGGGGTGGCTTCGGCAATCATCCGCTGGGCCAGATACATCACCTGCTGATCTTGTAGCCGCTTCTTCTCCAGGCAGGCATTGATTTTGGCCCGCAGCAGGATGGGATTGAAGGGCTTGGGGAGAAAGTCCTCCGCCCCCATTTCGATACAGGCGGTGACGCTGTTCAGCTCATCCAGGGCCGAAATCATGATCACGGGCAGCATTCGCCGCTCGGGGTGCTGTTTGATGTGGCTCAGCACGTCCAGCCCGCTCATATCAGGCATGAAGATATCTAGCAGCACCAGATCGTAGGTCACCTCCTCCAGCATCTCCAGGGCCTGGGTGCCCCGATGGGCGGTGGCAACGGTATAGCCCTGGCGTGTGAGCTGACGGCACAGCAGCTCACAGTTCGTGATGTTGTCATCGACGACGAGAATACTGCCTTCTGCGATTTTGGGGGCGGTGTCGGCCAGAGATCCCATCAGACGGGCGGCGGTTTGGGCAAAGGCCTGATCCCCTTGGGTATCCAGTTGCAGCTTACGCAGGAAGGGGGTTTGGTGGGCGATCGCCTGTAGTTGCTGCTGGGCCAGGTTGACAATGTCGTTGACCATGTCCAGGAGCTGGCGGGCAGCGGTGTCAATGCGCTGCAAATCGGGGGCGAAAGCGGCGGGCATGTCTTCCGTCAGCATTTCGCAGTAGCCAATCACCGTGCTGAGGGGGGTCAGCAGTTCCAGGCGCACCCTGGAGCTGCAGGAGGTAATGTCCTGGGCCAGGGGATGGGGTTCCACCTGGGAGGAATTGAGGATGGCGTTGGTGGACTCCAAAAGCTGCAGCCCAGCAGCATAAACCTTTTGCAAATCTGCGTGCAGATCGGGATGATCCGCCGAGGAGAGTTCGTCGAGGAGAATTTCGCTGTAGCCAATGATGGCGTTAATCGGGGTACACAGCTCGTGGCGCAGGTAGCGCAGCAGCAGGCGCTCTACCCGAGCGTCCATAGGGAGGTTACTGGGGGGAAATTCCTCAACGGGATCGGTCGGCAGCAGGGATTCGATTTTGCTGACCAGCCGCTCGAAGTCGATGGGTTTGGGTTCATAGTCGTCACAGCCCACGGCGATCGCCTTTTCCCGGTCGCCCGTCATGGTATGGGCCGTCAGGGCAATGATGGGAATGGCGCAGGTCTGGGGATCGGCCTTGATCTGCTGAGTCGCCTGCCAGCCGTCCATAACCGGCATACTCATGTCCATCAAAATCAGGTCGGGGCGTTCTGCCAGGGTTTGAGAGAGGGCCTCTGTACCATTGCAGCCAAAAACCACCTGAAAGCCCCGCCGCTGGAGCCGCCGCATCAGCATTTCCCGGTTTACCGCATCATCCTCCAAAAGCAAAATTTTAGCCATGATCACCTTCCTGCCGAGTAATTGCTGTGAGTACTTGCTGGGGTTACTTGCCGAGGGTTTCAGTGTGAACGGACACCAGGCTGTGGATTTCCTCCAACAGCGCCTCTCGGTTGTAGCCCCCCTTTTGGTAGAGCCGCTGGATCTGGCCATCGAGCCGCTGGCGGTCGGCGGCGGTCAAATCCTTGGCAGTGATCACAATCACGGGGAGCGATCGCCATTCCGGACGCTGCCGCAAGATGCGGAGAAACTCGAACCCGTCCATCTCTGGCATCATTAAGTCCAATAGAATGAGGCTGGGTGACTGCTGCTCCAGCAGCTCCAGGGCCTGACGGCCATTTTCCGCCTCCATCACCTGCCAGTCGCTCTTTTCTAGCTGGCGACGGGTCATTTCCCGGTTGGCGGCATTGTCCTCCACCAGGAGCACCCAGCCATTGTAGGACGGAATCGAGCGATATTTTTGCAGCGTCGAAATCAGGTGGTCAGAGCGGATGGGTTTCAACAGATAGTCCGACGCACCCAGGGTGTAGCCCAGGTTCTTGTCATCCACGATCGTCACCATCACCACGGGGATGTGCTGCAGGCGGGGGTCGAGCTTCAGGGCGCTCAACACCGACCAGCCGTCCATCTGCGGCATCACCACATCCAGCAGAATCACCGCTGGCTGATGCTCAATGGCCAACCGCAGGCCCTCAACGCCAGAGGCGGTGGTGATGACCCGATACCCCGCCTGACCCAAAAAGCGGCGCATCATGTCGCGGGCGGCTTCGTTGTCGTCGATGACCAGTAAGGTGGCGATCGCCCCATTCCCGTCCGCCGACTGTAGAGAACTGTCTGAAACGCCCGCATCTGCTGGCAGCGAAACCGACGAAGATGGCTCCACATCACTGGCATCTGCGACCTGGGAGGGCAGCCAGACGGTAAACGTGGTGCCTTTCCCCGACTCGCTTTCGCAGTGGATGTCGCCCCCCATCATGCGGCAAAAAGTGCGGGTAATCACCAGCCCCAGCCCGGTGCCGCCATAGTGGCGGGTGGTGGAGCCGTCAGCCTGGGTGAAAGCCTGGAAAAGCTTGGCCTGCTGGGCAGGGGTCATACCGATGCCGGTGTCGGTGACGGCAAAAGTGATCCCCGGTGGATGGGAATTGGGGGGGCGATCGCCATTTGAAGAACTTGCTGAAGAGCTTGCCGAAGAGCTTGCGGAAGAGCTTGCTAACGGATTGTCAGCCAAAGCCACCCAGGACGGCACCTCTGGACTCAAAGCCACCGTCAGGGTGACCGTGCCGCCGCTGGTAAACTTGGCGGCATTGCTGAGCAGGTTGAGCAGCGCCTGCCGCAGCTTGGTGGCGTCCGCATACATGGAGCCAATGGTCGTGGGGCAGTTGACCACCAATTGGTTCTGATTCTTGGTCAGGAGGGGCTGGGCGGTGGCCACCACGTCCCTGATCAAAGGCTCCACATCGAAGGATTCCAGGAATAAATCCATCTTCCCGGCCTCAATCTTGGACAGGTCGAGAATGTCGTTAATCAGAGCCAGCAAATGTTTGCCCGCCCCATGAATTTTGTCGAGGTCGGCGAGCACGAGGGAATCTGCCTGGGCAGCCAGCTCTTCTTGCAGCATTTCGCTGTAGCCGATGATGGCGTTGAGTGGTGTCCGCAGTTCGTGGCTGACATTGGCCAGAAACTGGCTCTTGGCCTGGCTGGCTTTCTCGGCCTCTAAGCGGGCCTGCTGGGCCACCTGGGTGGTTTCCGCTAGCTGGAGCGTCCGTTCTTCAACGGCCTGATTGAGGTTTTGTTCGCGCAGGGTGACCTCGTGGGCCATGTTTTGAAAGGCACGGGCCAACTGTCCCGGTTCGTCGGGGCGGCGGGCTACCCGATGGATGTCGGGGGATGCAAACGCCTGCATCTGGTTGGCGGTCAGGGTGCCAGCGCTGCTGATGTTGCGGGCGATCGCCGTCAGTCGCTTAATGGGGTGGATGACATTCTGCCGCAGCAGCCAGTTAATCAAAACCACGGCGGCAGCAAAGCAGGCGGCAAAGATCCCCAGGGTCAGCGTCAGGTACTGGCGGCCCCGGTCGAAAACTTTGTCCGCAGGAACGTAGAGGGTCTGGGCGGCCACCACGTCCCCCAGGGTCCAGTTGTAGCCGTTTTGATCGCCATAGGTGACTAACTGACTGCGGGGCGCATCGGCGGGGTTGCCGTGGCATTCTAAACAACTGACGCTGTCCACGCTGAGGGGGCGGGCGCTGTAGAACAGTTTTTTGCCGTCCACCTGGCGATAGCCCGACAGGGCTTGCAGGCCGCTATCGGCCCGGAACTGATTGATCAGGGTCGCTTCGAATCCGTTCGCCAAATCCTGTGGATTAGTGGGATTGAGAGCAGCTTCTTTGTAGAAAAAGTCTTCACAGCCAGGATTTTTGCGAAATGATTCAAACACCTGGCGAGCCGAAAAGGCTGGCACGGTCTCCGGGATAAATTCCGCTTCAACCGCCAGCCGATCTTCCAGCAAAGGACTCACGCGATCGCTCGTATAGTCGCGCACCGAGTTGATAGTTTGAACGAGAATTTCGGCCTGGGTCGTGACCTCTTCTTCAGCCTTTTGCTGCATGGCGTGGGAGAGCAGCAACCCGCTTCCTAAAATGCCACCCAGGAAGACCAGGGTGAGCAGCAGGGTAAACTTTTGACCGAGCTTGAGCTTGCGAAACATGGGGTTTAATCGTCCTGGACTCCAGAGGGGGGCAGTGGCAGTCACCAAAATACGTTCATCATGAACGATTTCGCAGACGATCTCAGCAACATGCTTTACAGTTTTGCAAGATTAAAGAATGTTACGGGACGCTCGGTGTCTAGCGGGTGGCGATCGCCCTCAAAGCTGCCTGGGCCGTAGCGATGGACTGCTCCCGCTCCTCCCCTTTGGCCGCCAGGTTATCGGCGTAGACAAACTCCAGGTCGGTGATGCCCATAAACCCGAAAATCTGCTTCAGGTAAGGGGTTTGCAGGTCGTAGGCCTCGGCAGGGGTGCCTGGAGGAAAGGAACCGCCCTGGGACAGGGCAAACACCGCCTTTTTGCCATGCACCAAACCCTGATAGCCATTCTCATCCACTTTGAAGGTGCGCCCCGCCCGCACAATCTGGTCAATGTAAGCTTTGAAGCTGGCGGGCACCCCAAAGTTGTACATGGGCATGCCAAACACATAGAGGTCAGCGGCCAGAAACTCATCGATCAGTTCATTGGACAGGCGAATCGCTGCGGCCTGCTCGGGCGTGTGCTGCTCGGGGGGGGTAAAGGCGGCGGCGATCCAGTCTTCGCTGACAAAGGGTACGGGGTGGTGGCCAATGTCCCGATAGGTGACGGTGCTGTCGGGATGGGCCGCTTTCCAGTCGGTGACAAACGACTGGGTGAGGCTGCGGGAAATTGAGCGATCGCCCCGTGGGCTGACATCAAGGTGGAGAATGTGGGTCATAAAATTACCTCGCCTTAAAACTAAATAGTTGAACAAGCCTAAGCAACCAGGTCGAACAGCAACGCTTCCGAGCGGTCAGCAGTGCCTTCCAGGGAAATCATGGTTTCCTGGGAAATGGCGGCCCCATCACCAGCGGTGAGTAGTTGGCCATTCAGTCGCAGGGCACCCCGCGCCACCTGGAGCCAGGCCACCCGCCCGTCCGCCAGGACGTAGTTGACTGCTTCGCCTTCGCCCAGGGCAGTGGCGCAAAGGTTGACATCCTGGTGGATGGTGATGGAACCCTCGCGGCCATCCCGTGAACCGACCAGCCGCAGTTTACCCCGCTTTTCTTCCTCAGCAAAGTTTTTTTGCTCGTAACCTGGCTCAATGCCTTTCTTTTCCGGCAAAATCCAGATTTGCAAGAAGTGGACTGGCTCAGATTGGGAGGCATTGAACTCGCTGTGCAAAATGCCCGTTCCGGCAGACATGCGCTGCACATCACCGGGGCGAATCACCGAGCCGGTGCCGATGCTGTCTTTGTGCTCCAAAGCACCTTCCAGCACGTAGGAAATAATTTCCATATCGCGGTGGCCGTGCTTGCCAAAGCCCTGACCGGGGGCCACCTTGTCTTCGTTGATGACGCGCAGGTCAGCAAAGCCCATGTAGTGGGGGTCGTAATAGTTACCAAAGGAAAAGGTGTGGCGACTATCCAGCCAACCAAAGTTTGCCGCACCCCGGTCTTGAGCTGGTCGTAGGGTAATCATCTGGGGTACCTCCTGGCCGTTCTTGCTGGCCCATCAAAGTTGTTTTTTAGGGACACTCCTATTGTGAATTGAATCTCATGAAAAGACAATACGGTAATTTGTTGGCAGTCTGTCGCCAAAAACTCTACAATTTTCCTGCCAGCTCCCGAGCAATGTCGAGAAAGGCAAAGGCGGACTGGGGCAAGAGAGCACGGGCCAGGATGGCGACACCAGTAATGCGCTCCAGGGGGACGGGCAGCGATCGCGCCTGCACCCCCGCCGGAATGGGTTCTGCCGTAAGTCGGGGCATAATGGTGGCTCCCAGCGATCGCTGCACCATGCCCAGTACCGTGGAATCCTGGCGCACTTCATAGTCAATCTTGAGGGTGTGGCCGGCCTGGGCCAGGTGATCCCGCAGGAGCTGGATGTGCTGCCCAGAAATCAGGGGATTCATCACCATGGGGTAGGTCAGCAGGGTTTCCCAGGTGAGGGGTTCGTCAGGAGCCAGGGAATCGGGCGGCAGCAGGGCGATGAACTCGTCGCGGCAGATTTCCCAGGCATCAAACTCGTCGCTGAGGGGCAGGCAGGTGAAGCCAATGTCCACCTGGCCCTCCCGCAGCGCTGCCTCAATTTCGCTGTAGTGAATTACCTCGGCGATCGCCACCTGCACGGCGGGGTAGGCCTGCCGAAAGCGGGCCAGAATATCAGGCAATACGTGGGTGGCAATGCTGCGAACGCAACTGACCCGGATGGTGCCCCCCTGGGATCGCTGGATGAGGTGGGCTTTTCGGTAAATTTCCTCAATCAAAGCAAAGATTTGCTGAACATCGGGGAGCAGTTGGGCACCCGCCGGAGTGAGGCTGGCCCCGTGCCGTCCGCGATTGAGCAGAACCATCCCCAGATCCTCTTCCAGGGTGGCGATCGCGTGACTGATGGTGGATTGGGACAGCCCCAGTTCCAGCGCTGCCGTACTGAAGTTGCCGTACTGGGCCACCGCCGCAAAGGCCCGCAGTTGGGAAAGCTTGAGGTTATTGAGGTCGCGATCGCGCATGTCAGGTCACAACGGGATCTTTCGGGATCTTTAAGGACACGATTGAAAATGCCCCTTTAATTATCCATCGAAGGGTTCCCGCTTAAAGCGAGGCAACATCAGCGGGATAGCGGGACAGCCAGCACCACACGGTCTCACCTTCAGTTAAGGCGATTTCCAGGAAAGACCATACCGCCTGTAGGGTGCCGTATAGCCCAAGGGCATGGCTATCGCTAAAGCGAAGCGTAACGCACCGTGGGCTAGTAATTTCATTCTAAGAAATCACCTAACACCTTCCATCGACAGCATCGATTGATGCGATGCAGAGCCGTCGTTGTTCGAACTGACAGACTTTCCTAAGCTCAAATGAGTACACGGATGGGCGATCTCGCCCGATTCCCTTCGCCCTTCCCAGGAGGCACTTCCCTTGATGACGACAACTCCCGTTTCCACCCCCGTTTCTTCCCCCGTTTCCATTCGTCTGGCCCAGCGGGCTGACCTGGCCACGCTGATGGATTTGATTCACTGCAAAGCCGCCTTTGATGGCTGCCCCGATGCGGTGGAAGCCACCCCTGAAAGGCTGGCGGAAACCTTGTTCGGTGAGGCTCCCCTGGCCCACATCCTGCTGGCGGAGGTGGCCGGACAGGTGGTGGGCTTTGCCTCCTATCACCCGATCTATTCCACGTTTCTGGCCCGTCCGGGGCTGTGGCTGGATGACCTGTATGTGCGGGAAAACCATCGCGGCAGCGGCATTGGCAAGGCTCTGGTGGAAAGGCTGTGCGCGATCGCCCAGTCCATCGATGCCGGACGCATTGACTGGACAGTGGATATTGACAACTTCCCGGCCATTGGCTTTTACCAACACCTGGGAGCAAGGATATGCGAGCAGGTGCGCCTCTGCCGACTGGATCGGGCGGCAATCAGAGGCCATGCAGACCAGTAAGTTTCCCGATCGGTTCAGACCTTTTGCAACATCGGCTGGGCTGCCATGATCGAGCACTGGTACTTCACCTGACGGTTACAGGCATCCAGCAAGTCTAGAATTGTGGCTTCTCCAATGGCTTGTAGTTCTGGGGCGATCGCCCAATACCGCTGCAAATATTCCAGATAGTACCGCCTTTCCTCAGCATGGCTGATATCCGGCGACACCCGCACGACGAAATCATAGTCTTCAATGGTCTGGTTCTTGCCGTTGCAGTTGCCCTCCGTCAGGTCTATCCGGTAGTTGCTGTACTCCAGGAAACAGTGAATTTGGGGGATGAAGCAAAGTCCGTAGGGCTGAAGAATGGCATTCACCCCTGTCACAATCGCATCATTGAGCCGATAAAACCCCAGGTTTTTGTAAACGGGAATGTTGAGTTCCTGGGCCAGGCGGGCGATCGCCCCATGCTTGGTGGTGCAGGTGCCCTGTCCTTCTGCAAACAGAATCAGGGAGTCTTCGCTGTTGGTGTTGACTCCGTAGGGCATGGCTTTAACGTAGCGACAGGCGGCTTGCAACGAAGAGACGCCACGCTCCAGGAAAATTAAGCTAATTGGGGCATTGGGCTGAATTTCGACATCAGGCAAAACATCAATAGGATGCATGGTAGTCTCTAAGATTTTTTAAACGACGCAGGTTTAATAAGTGACATCCCCAGGGTAGGGGTATGGCGTTGCCATACCCCTACCGGTGGGACGATTTACAGATTTCTAAATTTACAATCCTAACCAAACACGCTAAAGGCAAGACCCGACAGGATGGCCCCCAGGAAAGCAAAGCCCAAATAGGCAAAGAAAACCGGGCGATGGGTAAGGGCAAAGACCGCAATCATCGCCGGGATGCTGGTCGCGCCCCCTGCCAGGAGGAAGGCCATGCCTGCACCGGGATTCATCCCCTGCTGAATCAGGCCGCCGACCAGGGGAAGGGCCGCATAGCCATTGAGGTAAGCGGGGATGCCCACCAGCGCGGCTCCAATGATGGACAGGAGGCTGTCATCTCCAGCGATCGCCCCGATCCAGCCATCAGGGACATAGGCCAGCATCAGGCTTTCCAGCAAAAATGCCAAAGCCAACCACTTGCCCAGAAATATCGCATTTTTCCGTGCCCCTGTCCAGAACTTCTTTCGCTTCTCTGGGTCGGGCCAAAACCGCCACACTACTTGTTTGGGATTGCGGACTTTGCTGCCCGCACAACCCCCATTGCCTACTCCCTCGCGCAAAGGGTGGGTGAATGACTTGCGGGAAAAGCCGACTTTCATCAGGAGCAAAGTACCAAAACCGCCCAAAAGTCCGATACCGATGGTGGCGATGGTCTTGGCGATCGCAAACTGAAAGCCCAGAGTACCCACCGTCAGCACAAACATGGACGGATCCATCAGCGGCGAAGCAAGCCAGAACGCCATCACCGCCGCTACGGGAACTCCCATGGACAGCAGGGCCGCAATCAGGGGAATAACGCCGCAGGAGCAGAAGGGAGAGAATGCGCCAATCAAAGCCGCCACTGGAATCATGACGGAGACGCGCCCCTGGAAAGCCCTGGCAATGAGATTATCGGCTCCGCTCGCCTGGGCGTAGGCGGCAATGCCGATGGAAAGCAGCAAGAACGGGGCAACTTTCCACAGACTGAGCAGGGTAAAGCCAATACTTGCAGGTATTTGTAACGGGACGAGAAAGGCCAGCAGCAGCAGGATGAGGGCGATCGCCAGAAATACCCCATCCAGTTGGCGGAGACTGCGGTTGAGCCGGGTCAGAACATTGGTGGTCATAGATGCTCCGTTGGGAGGGAAGAGGGAGGAGGGAAGAAGGAAGAGGGAAGAAGGAGGAGGGAAGAAGGAGGAGGGAAGAAGGAAGAGGGAAGAAGGAAGAGGGAAGAAGGAAGAGGGAAGAAGGAGGAGGGAAGAAGGAGGAGGGAGGAGGGAAAATATGGGGCTGGGATTTAGCTACAGCAGGTTGGGAGACAGCATGTGCGGGGCGTTGAGGCGTCTGGTTCAAGGGTCGCGTCAACTGTGAGGTCGGGGGCGGTATCGGCGACCTTCACCACGAAGATTTCCCAGCGGTTGCCATCGGGGTCGGACACCCAAACCTTGTCTTGCAAGGCATAGCAACAGTCGGTGTTGAACTCTTCAACCACGCTGAGTCCGGCGGCTGTGAAGCGGGCGATCGCTGCCTGAACCTCTTCTGAACGTTCAACCTGAATGCCCAGGTGAGAGAGGACTCCGTGCGGCTGAATCGAGTCTTTCTGGGTCAGAGTCAAATTCAATGGGGGAATCGCAATATCAAACTTGGCATAGCCCGGCTTGTACTTGACAGGTGCAACCCCCAGCAGGGTTTGGTAAAACGGGACAGAGCGGTGTAAATCGGACACGTACAGCGCTACATGGGTTTTGAAGTTAGCCATCACCTTTCTCCTGTATTTTTAGAAACATCGAAATAAGGGTTAACTCTTTGGGGCGATCGCCATAGGAGGTTCCACGAAGGAATATGTCAACCTACAGATCCCCGTCTTGAAATTCGACGACCTGATTGCGAGTGCAGCATTCCTCAAATAGAAAATCAATCAGCTCCTTCAAAGCCTCGGAGCGAACGCTGTACCAAATCCACTGGCGGTCTTTCTCAGCGACCACGACTCCCACTTGCCGCAGTTTGTCCAGATGGTGAGACAGGGTGGAGGCGCTGATGTCCAGTTCCTTTTGAATCTCACCTGCTGGCAAACCCCTGGGGTAAGCCGATAGCAGTAGCCGTACAATCTTCAGCCGGGAAGGCTGTCCCAGCGCGGCAAAGGTGGCTGCAATGTCGTTGAGCGACTGCTGAGTGGTATTCTTTATTTCCATGCTTCGATGATTATCGAAATTAGGAAATCTGTCAAGACTTGAGGGCGATCGCCCTCCTCCATTCCTTCTGCCATGCCTGGGCGGCCATCTGTACCGGGTCCCACGGACTGCTCAAAGGCGGTGTGTAGCTGAGATCCAGGTCGTTCAAGTCGGCAACTTTGAAGCCACAGAAAATGGCCGTGGCAAAAATATCAATGCGTTTGGCAATTTCCCCCTGATAGTGTCCAATCATCTGCGCTCCCAAAAGCCGCTGGGTATGGACATCCCCGGTAACGCGAATGCGGAGGGGATGGGCACCGGGATAATAGACTTTGTGATCCCAGGTTTCAAACTCGACGGTGATGGGCGTGTATCCGGCTTCTCTGGCTTCTGCTTCGCGCAGGCCCGTGCGGGCGATCGCCAATTCAAATATCTTCACCACCTGGGTGCCCAACGAACCCGCAAAGGCGGCATCTCCGCCCGCCGCATTCTCCCCGGCCGTGCGCCCCTGCTTGTGGGCAGTGGTTCCCAAAGGTAGGTAGGTGGGCATTTCCAGCAAACGGTGCTGTGTTTCCACGCAGTCTCCGGCGGCGTAGATCTGAGGTACTGTAGTTTCCATGTGGGGGTTGACTTTGATTGCCCCGGTTTTGCCGAGTTCGACTCCGGCGGTCTCCGCCAATTCCGTCGTGGGGCGGGCACCAACGGCTACCAGAACGAGATCGGCGATCGCTTCAAAGTTTTCTGAACCTTTGACCCAAAGCTGATCCTGCTTTTGCTGAATGGTTTGCACCGATATCCCATTCACCACCTGCACCCCATGCCGCCGCAGTTCATCAGCGACTCGCTCGCCAAAGGTGGCATCAACGGTTTTCAGCACGGTGGGAGAATGCTCCACCACGGTGACCTCCAGTCCCGCCAGGGTCAGGGCATCCGCCATCTCCATGCCGATATAGCCACCGCCCACGACCAGAGCTGACCGGGGCGAGTGCTGGGTCAGATGCTGATGCACGGCAAAGCTATCTTCCATCCACCGCAAAAAATAGACGCCCGGTAAGTCCAGACCGTCGATGGGGGGATGTTTTGAGGCTGCGCCCGTGGCGAGAATCAGGCGATCGTAGGTGAGCTGAACCTCCTGCTGGTCGGGCGTGAGGGCGATTACGGTGTGGGAGTCGGGGTGGATGGCGATCGCCCGATGGTTGGTCAATAGCTGAATACCCGTGGCCAGAATGTCATCTTTGGTGCGGTGAGCTAGATTGTGCCAGTCTGGGACTTCGCCGCTGAGAAAGAAAGGCAAACCACAGATACTATAGTTGGGAAAGTCATCCGCCAGCATAACGGTGACTTCTACTAATGGGTCAATTTCCCGTGCCCGCAGCGCAGCACTGATACCGGCATCGCTGCCGCCGATGATTAACAGGTGAGACATGATTCACTCCCAGTTATCCTAACTCTCTCTGTTCCTGGCACTGACTAAAATTCGCCCGAATGCTAATCCAGCGCCGATCGCCTTCAATGTGCAGCGTCTGAAGCAGGCGGGCGACATTTTCCCGGACCTGTTCCCGTATCGGTACAAACAGGTCGGGGGCCTCAGCCGGGTCGGCCAGTTGCCAGTCCTCAAAGACATCGCTCACCAGCCACTGGGAGGGTAAACTGACGCGACATCCACAGAGGGAAATGACCACATCAAAATCCTCGGGGCTAAAATCGCTGAGGGGTTTGGAGGTCTGGTTGCTGATATCAATGCCCACGGCGTGCATGGCGGCGATCGCACCGGGATGAATCTGGCTGGCTTGCAGGCCCGCACTGGCGACGGCAACCTTGCCCTGGCCCATTGCCCTGGCAAAGCCTTCCGCCATCTGGGAACGAGCAGAATTGTGCTTGCAGACAAACATAATGCGCTTCATTGGTATCTGCCCATCCTTGTAAATGCTTGCAGGGACACTTTGCGGTTAATTCATGGGGTGAATACAGCGTGGGTCGGGCAAAGTTGCCTTCTCCGGCTCACGGGAAAACCAGAAGGCCGTGCGCTTACACACCTCCACCAGCATCAGCATCACCGGGACTTCAATCAGTACGCCGACCACCGTGGCCAGCGCCGCCCCAGAGTTCAATCCAAAGAGGGTGACTGCGGTGGCGATCGCCACTTCAAAGTGATTGCTGGCTCCGATCAATGCCGCCGGAGCCGCGTCTTCGTAGACTAAACGGAGCTTTTGGGCGGCGACGTAGGTGATTAGAAAAATAAAGTTAGTCTGGATGAACAGGGGTACCGCAATCAGCAGAATGTGGAGGGGGTTGTCCACAATCAAATCCCCTTTGAAGGAAAAGAGGAGAATCAGGGTGATCAGGAGGGCGGCGATCGCCACCGGACTCAGGTACTTGAGAAATACCTGCTCAAACCAGGCCCTTCCCTTGTGACGCAAAATCCAGGTGCGCGACACCGCTCCCGCCAGCAGGGGCAGTCCCACGTAAACCAGTACCGACAACACAATCGTTTCCCACGGCACGGTCAGGTCATTAGCAGACAGCAGCCATCCCCCCAGCGGCGCGTAGAGAAACAGCATGGCCAGCGAGTTGATGGCCACCATCACCAGCGTGTGTCCCTGGTTGCTGTAAGACAAATAGCCCCACATCAACACCATCGCGGTGCAGGGGGCGATGCCCAGAAGAATCGCTCCCGCAATGTAGGAATTCGTCAGGGTGATTTCTACCCCTCGAATCAGCTCCGTTCCTTCTAAAAGGGGGCGAAAAAGCCATCCCAGGAAGAACTGCGCAAAGGCGACCATCGTAAAGGGTTTGATTAGCCAGTTGATCACCAGTGTCAGCACCACTGGCTTTGGCGTCTGGGCAGCCTGTCTGGCCTGTGAGAAGTCGATTTTCACCATGATGGGGTACATCATGAAGAAAAGACAGACGGCGATGGGAATCGACACCTGGTAGACGCTCATGGCGTCGAGGGCTGCCGCAATGCCGGGGAAGGTGCGGCCCAGAGCAATCCCCGCAAAGATGCAGAGGATCACCCATACCGTCAGGTAGCGCTCAAAGAAGCTGAGGCGACTACCTGCCTGGACTGCTTTCGGGCTTTCTTTAAAGGAACGTTGGCTCATTGAGATCTTTGAAAGAACAGTGCAACTTTGTCCAAGGGACGTGAATTAAGTGGGAAATTCCTGGAGTAGGGGCATGGAATTTTATGCCCCTACGGGTCGGATTAACAACGTTTGATATATCCGCAGATGACGCAGATGGACGCAGATAGAGAATCGGCAGGAAGGTATTCATCTGCGAAATCTGCGAAATCTGCGGACAAACTGGCGCTATCCACGGTAGGGGAAAATGGCCATTTCATTTGCCCCTACCAAATGCCCAAGTTTGGTATAGCCTAAAACCGCTTGGTTTTCCTCAACAGTTCGGCAATGGTGAGATTGGGCTGTGGCTCGCCTTCAAATGCGGTGCCGACCTCTCCTTCCTGGAAATTGACCCAGGCGATGTGATAGGCTTCGTCTGTCAGCGGCACATATCCCACTTCATCGACCCGTTCCGGAGCGTTTTCGAGATAAAACTGCACAAAGTTTCCTAACGCCTGGTTTGTCTGGGCAGCGGCCAGGTTGACGTAAATAAATAGTGGGCGCGAGAGCGGTTGGTACTCGGCGCTGGCTACCGTCTCAGCGGAGGGCGTGACGGGGCCAGTGCTACTATCGATCGCCAGTGCCTTGAGGGTGTCTTGATGGTCTTCGTAGTAGGCATAGCCAAAGTATCCCAGGGCGTTAGGGTCTTGACCGACACCCCGAGCAATCATCTCATCATCCTCACTGGCAGTGAAATCACTGCGGCTATCCTCTCCGACAATTACTTCCGTGAAGTAGTCATAGGTGCCGGAGTCCAGTCCGGGGCCGTAGAGGTTGATGGGGCGATCGGGCCAACCTTCACGAACCTGACTCCAGCGGGTGATCTCACCCTGGGCCGCAGGCTGCCAAAGCCTTTCGAGTTCATCTGTGGTAATCGCCTCAGCCCAGTCATTGTCCTGATTCACCACCACCGTCAGCGCATCAAACGCGATGGGTAGCTCTAGGAAGCGCACGCCAGCGTCATCGCAGGCGGCAATCTCAGCTTCCGAGATCGGTCGGGAGGCGTCGTTAATATCGGTTTCTCCGGCACAGAATTTCTCAAAGCCGCCGCCAGTTCCCGAAAAACTGACGTTAACGTCAACCGGGTCTTCCTGGGTCTGGCGATAGTCAGCGGCGATCGCCTCAGTAATGGGATACACCGTACTGGAACCATCAATGGTGATGGACTGCCGTGTTTGCTCCGGATCGGATGATGCCAGACAGCCTGCTGTCAAAAAAATTAAACCCAGAGCCGCTATGGGCTGAAATTGTGGAAAATGCATAGTAACCTCTTCGGATTCAAAATGGATGTGAAGCGTGTGGTTGGCATAAAGAATGTAGTTGGAACGAAGTGTGTCGTTAAATTAAAGGTGATGCCTTGGCCCAAAGGTTAGAAACTATCAAATGTGGGAGTTCAGTCGTCATCTATCAGTCACCGCCGCCGGACTTCCAGGCGATCGCCCTCCCCGGCTTGGGATTGGGCAGCTTGAGGGTAATCAATGCCGCCAGCAGCACAAACACGGCAGACACCCACAGACAGCCCACCAGGCCATAGAGCTGAAAAATGAGACCCGACAGAACCGTACCCGCCAGCCGTCCGCCGGAGTTGGCCATGTAGTAAAAGCCCACATTCAGCGCCACTTTGTCATCCTCGGTGTAGGCCAGCACCAGGTAGGAGTGAACCGCTGAGTTGAAAGCAAAGACGATCCCAAACACCATCAGGCCAATGACGATGGTCTGGCCAGCGGGGCGACCCGTTTGCAAAGCCAGGGCGATCGCCGCTGGAATGGCCGTCAAAAATCCCGTCCAGAAGCGAATGGTGCTGGCCTGGGGCGGACGTCCTGAACCAAACCTTTGCAAAAGCGTGGGAGCCAGGGACTGCACAATGCCGTAACCAATCACCCAGATGGCCAGAAAGCCCCCCACCTGCTCAAACGTCCAGTTCAAAGTACTGTAGAGAAACACGGGCAAACCCACCACAAACCAGACATCCCGTGCGCCAAACAGGAAGAACCGTGCCGCTGAAAGAATATTGATCTCCCGACTTTTGGAGAAAAGCTGGCGAAACTTTACCTTGGCCTTGATTTTGCCCATCCCCGACGGCAGCCAGCGACTCGACAGCAGCACCAGCAACAGTCCGCCTGCCATGATCAGCAGCGCGTTGGTGTAGCCAACGGACGCCAGCAAAACACTGCCGACGAAAAATCCAACCCCCTTCAGGGCATTCTTTGATCCCGTCAAAATGGCCACCCACTTGAACAGGGAAGACTGGGCCTCCTGGGGAATCACCAGGCGAATGGCGCTTTTGGAACTCATTTTAGTGAGATCCTTGGCAATGCCCGAAAAAGCCTGGGCCACCATGACGTAGGGAACCGCCAGGGCGATCGCCCATGACTCATTTACCGGGGTCATCATCAGCAAGGCTCCCACCTGGAGGGCAATGCCGCCATAGAGGGTAAGCTTCACGCCAAACTGGGAGCCAATCCAGCCGCCAAACAGGTTAGTGATAATGCCAAAGATCTCATAGAAGAGAAACAGCATGGCCACTTCAAAGGGCGAGTAGCCAATGGTATGGAAGTAGAGCAACACCAGCATCCGCAGCGCCCCATCGGTGACGGTGAAGCCCCAATAGGCCGCAGTGACGAGGGCGTAGTTGCGCACCCCCTGTTGATCAAAGGTTGAAGATGCCATGGTATTAAAAGGTAGTTGATTAAGCTAACGAAATCGCCACTTTGCGGGCCAATTCCGCCATGCGATTGGCATAGCCCCATTCGTTGTCATACCAGGCGAGCACCTTCACCTGGGTACCATCCACCACCATCGTCGAAAGGGCATCCACGATGGAGGAACGGGGATCGTCTTTGTAGTCAATGGAAACCAGGGGCAGTTCTTCATAGCCGAGAATGCCCTTCAGTTCCCCCTCAGCGGCGGCTTTGAGCAATTGGTTGACTTCCTCAACGGTGGTGGGACGCTCCACCTCAAACACGCAGTCCGTCAGGGAAGCGTTCAGCAGGGGCACGCGCACCGCCAGCCCATTGAGCTTGCCGTTCAATTCCGGATAAATTAACCCGATCGCCGTAGCCGAGCCAGTGGTGGTGGGAATCAGCGACAGGCTGGTGGCCCTGGCCCGCCGCAAATCCTTGTGGGGCGCGTCCACAATCGTCTGGGTGTTGGTGTTGTCGTGAATGGTGGTGATGACCCCGTGTCGAATACCCAACCCTTCATGGATGACCTTGACCACTGGGGCCAGACAGTTCGTGGTGCAGGACGCCGCCGTTAGCAGGTGGTGCTCAGATGGATTGTAGAGATGGTCGTTGATGCCGTAGACGATATTGAGCGCCCCCTGCTTCACCGGAGCCGCCACAATCACCTTTTGCACCCCCCGCTTGAAATAAGCGTCGAGGAGTTCCGGGGTGCGGAATTTTCCTGAACACTCCAGCACGATGTCTACCCCCAGTTCATCCCAGGGCACCTCCCCAGGGGTGGCGTAATCGCTAAAGCCCAGGGGCGACCCGTCGATAAGAACGCGATCTTCCCCCGCCGCTTCCACGTCTGGCGACCAGCGCCCATGCACCGAATCAAACTTCAGCAAATGGGCGGCGGCGGCAGCACCGCCTTTCACCTCGTTGATGTGAATAAACTCCAGGTCGGGCCAGCCCCAGGCGGCTCGTAGCACCAGCCGCCCAATGCGCCCAAACCCGTTAATTGCAACTTTTGCCATAAAACCTCTATTTCTCTGCGAGCAAATTCTTTGCAGACAGCCCCACCTTAGAAGGCAGCCTCTTGCTTGAGTAGTTCTTCAATCGTTAGATCGAAGCGAGCCTCACCATCAAATACGGTGCCAACCTTGCGGTTTGTAAAATGCTCATGGGCGATCGCATAGGCTTCTTCCGGCAGCGGGACAAAACACGAAGCTGAGAGCGATCGCCCTCAATGTAGAGAATGCCAACATAATCGCCGTGTTCCTTTGGTGATGCGCAGGCTCAACACCTATAGTCAAATCAATTTTTCTTGATTTGTCAAGCGAGGCAGCAGAAATCTATACGGCGGCAGGTATCAGGTTTTATAAATCACGCCTAACGTGAATTGTCTCAAAACCTTGTGTCGTACGGGCTTCCCGACCCAAATCCGCATCAGATATGAATCTTAACAGCGAGGTTCGTCGTCCGGACAGATCCGCGAGGGCAGCATGGGGCTGAAGCGCCGAAAATCTGAGAGATACTGCTCCAACACGGCAAACTGAGGCAGGTTGAGGCTGTAGTAGACCCACTTGCCATCCTGACGGGAACGAAGCAGCCCCGCTTCCTTCAGGGCTTTGAGGTGGAAGGACAGCTTGGATTGGCGGACTTCGAGGCGATCGCACAGGTCACACACACAGAGTTCCTGCTCACGCAGCAGATCCAGCACCTGCAGCCGCAGGGGGTCAGACAGGGCCTTAAACCCCATTTCAACTGAAGTTGATGTGATCTCGGAAGACTTAACCATCAGGTTCTCTAAGATGAATTTAATTGTGCTGACCTACTTAATGATCTTAATGATCCTAATTAATGATCTTAATGTCCTGGTTTTGATGCGCTGGGTCCATCGCACCAGTATCCCCAATGGAAGCACCGCCCGGGCAATTCTTGGGTGGCTTTATGCCCCGATGAGCAGCGAATTCGCCCCTGGTCTGGACTAATGGCGATCGCTGTAATGCTATTCTGATCAAAAATCTGTCAAACTTTATAGGGCGTGTTAGAACTCCAAATTGCCATGGACTTTGCCAACCTATCTGCCCAACTGAATGCAGAAGCCATCCTACCAGAGGGGGTGGTGCTTCTGACTCTGCTGATCGTACTGATCGGTGACCTGATTACCGGACGGGCGTCGTCCTCCCGCTGGGCACCCTATGTGGCTGTGACGGGGCTGCTCGCCGCTGTAGGAGCGCTCTATTTTCAATGGAATATTGCCGACCCGGTGGCGTTTCTGGGGGGCTTTAACGGGGATGCGCTCAGTGTCGTGTTCCGGGGGATTATTGCCCTTTCTGCTGCCATCACCGTGCTCATGTCGATTCGCTACGTCGAGCAGTCGGGCACGGCCCTGGCGGAATTTCTCACCATTCTGCTCACCGCTACCCTGGGCGGCATGTTCCTCTCTGGGGCCAACGAACTGGTGATGATTTTTGTCTCCCTGGAGACTTTAAGTATTGCCTCTTATCTGCTGACGGGGTACATGAAGCGCGACCCCCGTTCTAACGAAGCGGCCCTCAAGTATCTGCTGATTGGGGCAGCAAGCTCGGCCATTTTTCTCTACGGGTCTTCCCTGCTCTACGGCCTCTCGGGTGGGGAGACACGGCTGGGGGCGATCGCCTCGCAAATTGTCGTCGGTGACGATTTAGGGCTGGTGGTGGCCCTGGTATTCGTGATTGCAGGCATCGCCTTTAAGATCGCCGCTGTCCCGTTCCACCAGTGGACTCCCGATGTCTACGAAGGTTCGCCTACGCCCGTTGTGGCATTTCTCTCGGTTGGCTCTAAGGCAGCGGGCTTTGCCCTGGCGATTCGGCTATTAACAACCGCGTTTCCCCTGGTGGCGGATCAGTGGCGCTTTGTGCTGGCCGCCCTCGCCATTCTCAGCATGGTGCTGGGCAATGTGGTGGCCCTCGCTCAAACCAGCATGAAGCGGATGCTGGCCTATTCTTCCATTGGGCAGGCCGGGTTTGTAATGATTGGGCTGGTGATTGGCACCGAGGCGGGCTACGCCAGCATGGTGTTCTACCTGCTCATTTACCTGTTTATGAACCTGGGGGGCTTTACCTGCGTCATTCTCTTCGCCCTGCGCACCGGCACCGATGAAATCACAGAGTACAGTGGCCTTTACCAGAAAGATCCGCTGTTGACCCTCACCCTGAGCATCTGCCTGCTCTCGCTGGGGGGCATTCCGCCACTGGCGGGCTTTTTTGGCAAAATTTACCTGTTCTGGGCAGGCTGGCAGGCAGGGGCCTATGGCCTGGTGCTCATTGGGTTGGTGACGAGCGTCGTGTCCATTTACTACTACATCCGCGTCGTGAAGATGATGGTGGTAAAGGAACCCCACGAGATGTCAGACTCGGTGAAGAATTATCCGGAGATTCGCTGGAATTTGCCGGGAATGCGCCCGATTCAGGTGGCGATCGTCTTTACCCTGGTGACCACGTCCCTGGCGGGCATCCTGTCAAATCCACTGTTCTCCCTGGCGAATGGTTCGGTGGCGCGGACGCCCATGCTACAACCGCCGGTCACTAGCGTTCAGCCGACTGGGGAGCCAATTGGTTTCGTGCCATTTGTCGACGTTAAATAGCGTCACCCATCCCTGTAGGAGCGAAGCATTCGGCAGATATACTCTGGCTTTGACCTGAGCTTTATACCGAATGCTTTGCCCCTAAGAAATGTTGAATTGATTCAATTTCCCTTTGCAAAACCGTTCCATGGTAAGCCGTATTTCCAGCTCTCGGAACTCCAGTACCTTTCCCCAGCCCCTCGATCGCACGGCTTTGATTTTGATGGCGGTGCTGGCCATTATCATCGCAGGCTTGCTGATGGGGGGCGATCGCACCCTTCCCCGCGTGCGCGACTTTAGCTGGCAGGGCAAACAGGTGGGGGCAGAGGATGTGGCCTTCACCCTGACCTTCAACCGCCCGATGGATCACAAGAGCGTTGAAGACAACCTGCAGGTGGAGGTGCTGATTCCCGACCGAGAGCGCCAGCCGGTGCCGGGAAAGGTGAGCTGGGCAGGACGGCGCATGGCCTACACTCTGACAGAACCGGCTCCCTATGGCTATGAATTTGAGCTAAACCTCGACCAGGCCCGCGATCGCTTCACCGAAGCTGGGCCAGATGCGCCCACCATTGAGCCATTTACGGGTTCGTTCCGCACGCGGGACAGCGCTTTTCTGTACCTGGGGGTCAGCGGCGAGGAGGAAGGGCGGCTGGTGCTCCACAATTTCACCCGCAAGGAGAAACGCCTGCTCACCCCGGAAACCCTGGTGGTGATGAACTATGAACCTTATCCAGAAGGCGATCGCGTCCTGTTTTCGGCCACCGACCGGGTTTCCCAGGAGCAGGGCCTGCTGAACCAGCAGCTCTATGCGGTTTCTACAGGAATTCAGGTCGAATCGCCAGCGCTGCTGCCGGGCGATCGCTCCCTCAACAAAATAACGCCCTCCCCGGTGAAGGAGTTGCCGCCCGAGGGCGAAGTTCAGCTCATTCTCGACAGCACCGATTATCAAAACCTGAAGTTTGACCTTTCCCCCGATGGACAAACCATTGTGGCCTATCGAGTAAATCGCCAGAATCCGGCGGATTTTGGCCTGTGGGTCGTGCGGGCTGACGAACCGCCCCACCCTCTGGATACGGAGCCGGGGGGAGATTTTTTGATTACGCCCGACAGTCAGGCGATCGCCTATTTGCAGGGCCAGGGACTTTCTCTGCTGCCCCTTTCCAATGACGATATCACTGCCGATCCCCTGGAGTTTTTGCCCCAGTACGGCATGGTGCTGGGCTTTTCCAGAAATGGGTCAGGGGCGGCGATGGTGCAGTTCAACCCCGATCCGGCAACCCCGACCCAGTCCCTATTCCTCGTCACCAACCAGGGAACCGAGAAGGAGCTGCTAGAGATTCAGGGATCCATTCTCGACGCCCAGTTTGACCCCATGGGGAACGTTCTCTACTGTTTGGTTACAGAGGTCGTCCCTGGAGACTTCTATGTGGAGCAGCCCTATCTGGTCGCCATCGATCTACAGACCGCTGAACGCACAGATCTGCTCATCCTGCCCATTCAGCCCAACATTCACATGAGTCTGGCCCCAGATGGCCTGGGCATTCTGTTTGACCAGGTAATGTCAACCCCGGATGACACCTCGGAGCCAGGGCTACTGCGGGGCAATGATGGCAAGCCCATCGGGATGAGTAAACTCTGGTTTCTGCCCATCCTGCGGGATGAAGACGGGCAACTGATACAGACCGATCCGGATGAGCTGCCCATGGCGGGGCTGCAGCCCCAGTGGCTCCCCTAACCAAGTGGAGTGACAGGGCATTGGATTAGGGCTGACCTGGGCGGCTAACAATGCCCGACCACTGCACCTGCTTGAGGGGCTGGCGACGATAAGAGAAGAACTGGTCGGGGTTCTGGTAGGTGCAGTAGGGGGCGATCGCCACTTGCTCTGCCGTCAGCCCCAATTGCTCAAGCTGGAGGGCGTTGACCCGGCGAATATCCAGCCGTGAGCGCCCCGACTGCTCGTCTGCCAGGATTGGTGAGTCAGGTAACTGACGGAGTTGGGCGAGGGTTTGATCAATAGCCTCCGGAGTGAGTGGATGGGTAGATGGGTGGGCGGGCGGATGGGCCTGGGGCAGGGCGGAGGTAGGGAGGATGGTGGAGCCGACCTGGGCGGCGACGGTGGTGGAGACCTGGTAGACAGAACCGGCGATCGCTGGCCCCATTGCCACCCGTAAATCTTCAAGGCGGCTGCCCTGGGCCTGGAGTCGCTCGATGGCCGTGGGGACGATGCGCTGAGCGGTGCCCCGCCACCCGGCATGAACGGCAGCGGTCTGGCCCCGTCGCCCATCGGCAATAAGGACGGGGACGCAGTCGGCACTGGCCACCCACACCGATTGATTGGCAGCCTCGGTCACCAGGCCATCGGCTTCCAGGAGGATATCGGTGCCCGTGCCGTTGGCGGCATTCAGGTCGGAGGGGGTAAGGACGGTGTTGCCATGCACCTGCTTGACGCGAAAAACGGCGGCATCGGCGGCCAGCACGGGGGCCAGCTCCGCCGGACTGCGGCTGTGCCAGTGGCGGGTAAAGAAGCCATGGGGCCAGGAAGCGAGCAGGCTACAGGCGAGATAGGGAAGATCGTTCCAGGTGTGCCAGTGCCAGGTATGCATAGGAGAATGAGCTGCGCGTAGTGAAACCTCTGCCAAAGAATAGCAGCATCTGCCGGTTTGCGCAGAGGGTTGCACCCAGGGCAGTCATCCGTGATCCGCAAGCAAATAGGCGATAATACAACAGAGTAGAGGCTTTGCCTGCCGTCAGCTTCTCTGGAGTCTGTGCCTATCGTTTTCCGACTACCAGGGGCCAGGCCTGGCTTGCCGTTTCTCCCATGTTCAGCCATTCGTCTGGTGCCGCCGATGACTGCCCTCGATATGCCCGTACTGTCTTCAACCTTTTTTCTGACGCTGCTGATGCTCATCGGGCTGTTCTTCTTCATCCGGGCTTCCACAAAGGAGCGGATTGAAGTGGCTCGACTGGTTGCCCTGCAGCCCCAGGAACCCGTTTTAGAGAAGCTAGAAGCCTACTTTACCCAGCGGGCCTACCGGCTGGCGGCGGTGGATGCCGCTGAAAACCTCGTTACCTTCGAGGGGTTTGTGCGCCCCAGCGTGTTCCTTGCCATTTTCCTGTCCAGTCTGGCAGCGGTTGGGCTGCTTTGCCTATCGCTGGTGCTGTCCCTGCTGTTCCCTAATGTGGGTCAAATTTTCCTGGGGCTGGTGGGGCTGGCTCCGGTGGCGGGGTGGTTTTACTGGCAGCGGGCGGGGCGGCTGGAGCGGGTTTCTTTGCAGGTGAGTGCCCTGGATGGCCAGCCGCAAACCCAGACGGCGGTGGTGGTTACCGGGCATCGAGACGAACTGGCTGAGCTGCAGCAGGCGCTGGGTCTCAAGCCTCTGGAGACGGCATTGAGCGATCGCCCCCTTCAAGGTTAGGCCAATGGGTAAGCAAGCGCCCCCCGCCATGCTCGTCTGGATTTTGAGCAACATCTTGGGGTGGCAGATGAGTTTATCGGCGCGATCGCCCGGTTATAAAGCCTGGCGGCGGGAGTTTATGAATCGGCGCTTGGAGCTGGAGCTGCGAGTGGCGGTGGTGGCTTACCTGACCTTTATCCTCCTGCGCGGGTACTACGCTCTGCGCCATTCGCCCCAGTGGGATCCGAGCTGGCTGGTGATGGCCCTGATTGCCGAGACAGGGCTGGTAATTCATTTATTGGTGCAGCGATCGCCCTGGGGCCAGCAGTATCCCCAGTGGATTTTCCTGGGGGCCTCCTGGACGGTAACCCTGGTGGAGCAAATTTGGGCCAGTACCCAGGGGGTGGCCTTTCCAGGGCTTTACTCGTGGACGCTGGTGTTTCTCACCCAGGCGACCCTGGTGCCGGTACGGTGGCGCTACCATCTGCTTTCCCAGTTGGGGGTGCTGGCCTACTACTATGGCGTTAATAACCTGCTGGGGTTTGTCCCTGTGGATCAACCCCTGTGGGACACGCGGCAGGCACTCTACCTGTTCTGGTTTTGTGGCATCTGTGACCTGTCGGTGTATCTCTATGAAAAGCTGCAGGCGGCGGAGTTTTGGGCGCGGCGGGCGCTGGAGGCAGAGCAGGCCCGGTCAGAACGGCTGCTGCTCAATATCCTGCCCGAACCCGTCGCCAAAAAGCTCAAGCGCCAGGAAGGGGCGATCGCCGATAGCTTTGCCGAGGCCACGGTGCTGTTTGCCGACATTGTGGGATTCACCCAAATTGCCTCCGCCATCCCCCCCGACCGGGTGGTAGCCATCCTGAACACCATTTTTTCCCGGTTTGACCAGCTCGCTGACCTGCACGGACTGGAGAAGATTAAAACTATTGGCGATGCCTACATGGTGGTGGGGGGCATTCCCGTGGAGCGGCCCGACCATACCGAGGCGATCGCCGACATGGCGCTGGATATGCAGCAGGCGATAGCCGACTTCAGTGATGAGCAAAATCAGCTCTTTCAGATCCGCATTGGTATCAACACCGGGCCAGTGGTGGCGGGGGTAATTGGCCGCAAGAAATTCATCTACGACCTCTGGGGGGATGCGGTGAACATCGCCAGCCGCATGGAGTCCCAGGGAGTGCCCGACCGTATTCAGGTGACCCCAGCCGTGTATGAGCGACTGCGCGATCGCTACCATTTTGAAGAGCGGGGCCGCATCGACATCAAGGGCCGGGGCACCATGACCACCTATTTTCTCCTGGGCAAAAAGCTTCCTGGATAATTAAGGTGACCTTAAATATGGTCAGCAACGTCCGATATATCCGCAGATTACGCAGATGGGCGCAGATAGAGAAATCGCCTGGACAGAGGCAACCTTTGGATCAAAATAGGCGTGCTATGCACCTGAACTTCTCGCCTCACCCCTGCCCCTGCCTCTGTCCAGAGTCCTCATTCATCTGCGTAATCTGCGTAATCTGCGGACAAGCAACATATTTCCAACGAGCATTTAGCTTGATGGCTATTCGGCGATCGCCCCCCGCTGCTCC
>JAYKGU010000206.1:0-5333 GCA_035285585.1 Synechococcales cyanobacterium | reverse complement strand
CAGCCGATGTGCCCACGCCCCCAACCCCCACGCCCCCTAAGACCCTGAGCCGCGATCGCCTCTACAACCTGCTGCCCGCCATCTACCGCATCCGCGACGGGGCGGAGGGCGAACCCCTGCGGGCGCTGCTGGCGGCGGTCGAGCAGGAAGCGGAGATTTTGGAGGGGAATATTGCCGACCTGTACGACGATTGGTTCATCGAAACCTGTGCTGAATGGGTGGTGCCCTACATTGGGGATTTGCTAGACGTGCGCGAGCTGTACGCCGATCGCACCGCCGCCTATGGCCAGCAGGAACGACGGGCCTACATCGCCAACACCCTCGCCTACCGCCGCCGCAAGGGCACCGCCCCCATCCTGGAGCAGTTGACGCGGGACGTGACGGGCTGGCGATCGCGCGTGGTCGAATTTTCTCGCCTGGTGAACACCACCCAGCACCTGGATCACCCCCGCCCCACCAGCACCACCGTCAGCCTGCGGGCCGACCGCCAGCCCCAGGAGGTGGGCACCCCCTTCGAAACCCAGGCCGCCTACAGCGTCGAAATTCGCCCAGCCAGCCAGGGCGGACGCTACAACACGCCCAATATGGGGCTGTTCATCTGGCGCTTGCAGAGCTATCCCCTGGAGCGCAGTACGGCCTGTGTCGTCTTTCCCGCCGAGACCTCCCTGCCCCCGCCGCCAGCAGGCTCTTTCCTCGACCTCTGTGGAGACGACCCCCCGCCCCCAGAGCGCCGCTACTACACCTTCAGCCCACGGGGGGTGGACGAGCCGCTGTTTAACCAGCCCCAGACGGAAACCAATATTGTCACCCTGGCAGAGGAAATTAATCTGCCGGTGCGGCTGCGGGGCGCTTCCCTGGCGCTGGAAATCGCGGCACGACAGCAGGGGCGATCGCACGGACAGATCCCCACGGGTATCCGCTACTTTGACAGCGATCCGGTGCTCCAGCTCTTTGTAAATCGCCAATCCCGCCCCATCCCCCCAGAGGAAATCCTCATCCGTAGCCTTGAGCCGTGGCCGAAACCCGAGGACTTGCAGAACGAGTTAACAACCGATCAGCCGGAGGCATCTGTCCCTCTGCCGGTACCCACGGTGGCCGTTGACCCAGAACGGGGACGCATCGCCTTCCTGGGACAGACGGTGCCCCAACACCTGGAAGTCAGCTATTTCTACGGGTTTAGCGACGACGTGGGGGGTGGCTCCTACGGACGGGCCGAGGCTCCCGACATCGCGCCCCCGCCGACTGACCAGGATCAGACCCAAATCCAGATCCCACCGCTGGACTGGACGGTGCAGCAGGCCCGCACCGCCGACCCCAACCCCCTGGCCACCGCCATCCAGACCTGGAACCAGACCGTCGTCGCCTGGGATGGGCTGGAACGGGGCACCCATTTGCCCCTGGCCCGCCTGGTGCTTCCTGCCGTGCATCTGGTACAGGTTGACCGGGAGCGGGTGCGCCCCAAATTTGCCCCCGGCATTGTGGGGGAGGGGCTGTCGGTGCGGTTGGGCCTGTGCCCCACGGAGGTGCTGGTCACTGCGGGGGTGGCGGTGGATGGGCAGGGGCGATCGCTCATCATTTCGGAGTTCCAGCATTTTGATCTGCGTCAGGTCGCGCTGGACACGCTACCGAACGGCATCGGGTTGCTGGTGGTGGCCCATGACCCGCTGGCCGCCAATGCCACCCGCCTCAGCGTCATTCCCGAAGCCACCCTGGAGGGCTATCCCGAGGCCACCTTTATTCCCCTGGCGCGGCTTTGCCTGGATGCCCACCACCGCCTGCTCGGTTCGCCCGACCTGCGGGTGCGGCCCCAGTTGCAGCCGGGCATTGTGCAGGGGCTGGAGGTACAGACCCGACCGGGAACCCTGGAAACCTATCTCACGGCGGGCACGGGCGTAGATGCCCAGGGACGGGGGGTGGTGCTGACCCAAAACCAGCCTGTGGCGGTGCGCCCCCACCAGGGACAGGTGCGATCGCTCATCCTCGGTATTCCCAGCCGTTTTGGTGGCTCCTGGCGGCTCGACCTGCTGCCCCCCAGCGAGCTGGAAACCCTGGATTACCCCTTCCTCCACCTGGCCAATCTGGACATTCCCACTGTCCGCATCCAGGCGATTGATACCCATATTCGCCCCACCGCCGCCTTCCAGATCCAGGGCTTTGACCTCAGCCCCCAAAATGCCCGCCTCACCATCGCCCCTGGCTCCATCACCCCCATCACACCGCCCACCGCCGCCCCCGTCGTGCAGCTTGAGCGGGAACAGCGGCTCGACCTCAGTGCCTATGCGGGCCGCACGCTGGTTTTGTTTTTGGCGATCGCCCGTCATCCCGGCCTGCCATTGGATTTTGAGGTAAAGCCCAGCGGTCGGGGATGGCGCAATTTGGGGATTGTGCCGGAACAGCCGCCCGATTTCCCTGATGGACGCATTGTCATTGGCGATAGCGCCACCTACGGCGGCGATCTGACCATCCTGCTGCCCGCCCGCCAGCGGCTGACGATCGTGGCGGCAAATGGCTACCGTCCCACCGTGCAAGGCTCCATGACGGTGCAGGGAATGGCGATCGCCGAGGAAATCGACCGCCGCCAGGGGGAGCTGAAGCTGGACGGCCTGCTGCTGGACGGCTGCCTCTCCGTCGCGGCGGGCAACCTGGGGCGGCTGACGCTCCAGCACTGCACCCTGGTGCCCCAGCGGGGTGGCCTATCGGTCGAAGCTCCGGAAGCCACCGAATCCGACGGCCCACCGCCTCCCCAGGACGACGATTCAGAGCTGACCTACCTGGCGTTTCTCTTCTACGCCCTCAATCAAATCTGGCTGCTGATCTTGCGGGAGCTGGGCATTCGGCGGGGCCAGCCCTCCCTCACCCTGGCGGAGGTGATCCAGCGCATTGTGGAGCAAATCGTTGCCCTGGTGACGGAATTGCTGCGTCAGCTTCTATCCTGGCTGAATGGGGAGGCTTGCCCCCAAGATGACGCCCCGACCACCCCTGGCCGCCAGGAAAATTCTCGGCTAGAGCTTGCTTTCTACCGCACGATTTCTGGGGCGATCGCCCTCCCTGACCCCGTTCCATCTCTCCGCCTGGAAGACTGCATCATCGACAAGGGCTTTCCCCTGGGGGATTCTGATGCAACCAGTGGCGTGGCGATCGCCGCCCCCGGCACCACCGCCGAAGTTCTCACCACCACCGTGCTTGGCCGGACCCAGCTCCGCCAACTAGAGGCCAGCAACAGCCTTTTCACAGAGAAAGTCACCGTGCTGCGCCACCAGGAAGGTTGCCTGCGGTTCTGCTATTTGCCCGTGGGGTCGCAAACACCCCGCCGCTACCAGTGTCAGCCCGACCGGGCACTCCAGGAGGCTCTGGAGCAAATTCCCGCCCCGGTCAGTACCCTGTTCCTGGCCGATGTTTTATCGGGGACTTTGGTGATTGGTACCGCTGGGGATGGCGTGTTTCAATATGGGCGGTTGTCCGCATCGTCCGCTGGTTCCGCGTCTTTCGAAGAAGGCTTGCCAGGCTGGATTGATGGCAACGCAAATTTGCGCGATCGCCACATAACGGCCCTGCTGGCCTACAATCGTCTGCTGACTGCACCCACCACTGCCATTCCAGCGGCCCGGACTTCGGTACCCCATCGCCCGATCCTGCTGGCGGGCACCCTCTCCGGCCAGGTGTTTCAAGCCCTGCCAGAAGCCGTGGCAAGGGCTGAAGCGGCTGATGGTGGGGCATCTCAGCAAACCTGGCGAATTCCCGACTGGGTGCCGCTGCCGCTCCAGGCAGGCAATGCCGCCATTACGGCCCTGCTGGCGGTGGAGCGATCCGGCATGGGTACCGTGACGGTGAATGGCACCATCGTTCAAGGCCAGGACACCGCCTTTCCCCTGGAGGTGCAGGTGGGGGACTGGATACGGATTGATCGCCAACTGCGGCGGGTGGCGGCCTTGGGAATCCCCGGAACCGGCAAGCTCACTACCCAGGGCCGCCAGGTCACCCTCACGGATGGGAAGGGGCTAACCCTGAAGGAAGGCGATACCCTTACCGCCCAGGGCCAAACCCGCACCATTACTGCCCTTCTCCCCCCAGACCGTCAGGCAGCAGAGGATTCTCTGCGGCTGGAGATCAATCGGCCTTTCAATTCGGATTTGCAAACGGCAGGATCTTTCACCGTTAATCTCAATACCCACCTGGTTGTGGATGAACCCTTTGAGGAAAGTGAGTCCCAAAGCGGGGAATTTCTACCCTTCTCCGTTCCGGGACTGTGGGCAGCAACGGCGGGTGGCGGCGTCTGGCAGGGAGATTGGGATGGCCGGGTCTGGCGATCGCGCAGCACCGGCCTCACCAATTCAAACATCAGCGCCCTCCTGTGGGATGAAGGGCAAAACCAGTTTTGGGCAGGCACCAAAGGCGACGGGGTGTTTGTTTTCCAGCGGCAGCGAGTGGATGGGGAGTGGGGCGATCGCTGGATGCCCCAAAATCAAGGGTTAGAGCAAGGGGGCGATCGCACCATCACCCAACTGATTCAGGATAGGAAGATTTCAGACTTGTTTGTTCAAGGGGACAGTATTCAGGAGGACAGTATTCAGGGGGACAGTATTCAGGAGGCTAGTACTAGTGGGCAACTATTGGCTGCGACCCTGGGAGGCGGCGTCTTTGCATGGGATGAAACCCACGGCTGGATACCTTTGAATGAGGGGCTGACCAGCCTTGACATCACCACTTTGGTTGCCTTTCAGACGAGCCGCCCCAGTTCCAGTGAAAGCCCCGCCGATCAGGAGCGCATCTGGATGGCAGGAAGTGCGGATGGTAAGTTGTTCCAGACGCGACCCGATGCCCCGGAGGGGGCAATCCGCTGGCAGTCACCGATCCTGGATCTCAAAGGTACCGATATCACGGCGTTGGTCGTTGGCGCTGCGGTGAATGGTAGCCCTCCCACCCTATTTGCAGGCACGGCGGCGGGTGAGGTGCTGCGCTCCAGTGATGGTGGGCAAGAGTGGCGTTCCATCCTGGCGGGACGACCGGGTCTGGCGCAAACGCTCCAGATTTTGAATCGCCTACAGCCCAGCTTTACGTCTACTTGCTATGGCGATCCGGGCTATGCCCAGCTTCAGCAGAATTGCGCTCCCGAAATCCGCACGGGGGCAGAAGATGGGGCTGAGATGGGAGTTTTCAACAGCTTGCAGCAGCCCCAGCGGGAGGCGAACCTGCGCACCAGTTTGGAGGATCATCTACGGTTTGGTTTATCAGCAGGGATTTTTTACGTGACATAGGTGTGGGGCGCAAGGACATGGCTTAACTTTTTTCATCAATCTATTTTTTTAATCAACCGATGCTTATAACTCTGCGCT